>NZ_PJAV01000131.1:0-42655 GCF_002836695.1 Pseudoalteromonas sp. 78C3 | reverse complement strand
TAAATGCCCCTTAGTGTTATATAAAAATATTATATAAAAGTAGTTAGTCGTACTTTGCTTCTAGCTCATTAGCTGTATGAAACTTCTCATGACTTTGTAATTGCTCGTCGTATTTAACGAGGTTTTTAAAGTGCGCTAATTGACCTGAGTTTTTAACTATTTCAACAATAAACGACATCATAAAGTCAGCGCCCGTTAGGGTATCGCCCACTAAATAACGTTTACCTTCAAGGCGGTCGTTAAAGTAGCTAATTACTTTAGCTGTTTCAGCGTCAGCATAGCCTTCTAAAAACTGCGTTTTAGCGCCGTCTTTTAGTACAAACATTTTAAGTAAAAGCGGTAAAATTGCTGAGCTTTCTGCAAAGTGCAGCCATTGCTGGTAGTCAACATATTCAGCGGTATCTACTTTTGGAGCAAATTTACCGTTACCGTATTTGGTAATAAGGTAATCGGTAATAGCGCCTGATTCAGCAATAATTAAACCGCCATCTTCAATTACCGGTGACTTACCAAGTTGATGAATATGCTTTAATTCGTCAGGAGCTAGGAAGGTGTCTTTGTTGCGCTGATAAGCCACAATTTCGTAGTCAACATTTAGCTCTTCTAAAAGCCAAATTACGCGTTTAGAACGTGATTTATTTAAATGGTGTAGTTTGATCATCTCAGTCCTTTTTTGGCTTGTAAGGACTTGGCCTTACAAGCCGTTTAAAATTAAAGTGGGTTATTAATTTTAACCACAGTTTTACCAAAGTTTTTACCGCATATCATGTCGTTGAACGCGCCTACTGTATTTTCGATGCCTTCTACCATGTGCTCTCGGTATTGAATTTTTCCGTCTTGTAGCCATTTTTGCATGTCTTGTGCAAACTCGCCATAACGGTCGCCGTAATCATCAAAAATGATAAAGCCTTGCATTTTAATACGCTTAGTAAGCAATTGACCCATTAGCATACCTAAACGGTCTGGGCCTTCTGGCAAGCTAGTTGCGTTATATTGCGATACTAAACCACACAATGGTACGCGCGCTGCGGTATTTAATAGTGGTAATACGGCGTCGAATACTTTACCGCCCACATTTTCGTAGTAAACATCAATGCCTTTATCGCAGGCTTTTTCTAACTGCTCTGCAAAGTCATCAGCTTTGTGATCAATACAGGCATCAAACCCTAGTTTTTCAACTGCGTGTGCACATTTTTCGCTACCACCAGCAACACCCACTACTTTACAGCCTTTAATTTTAGCTATTTGACCAACCGTTGCACCTACTGGGCCTGTTGCTGCTGCAACAACTACGGTTTCGCCTTCTTTAGGCTGGCCAATATCAAGTAAACCCATGTAAGCCGTAAAGCCAGGCATACCCATAATACCTAATGCGTATGAAGGGTTTGCAGGCTCTTTACCTAATTGCATTAAGCCTTCGCCATCGGTAATGGCGTAGTCTTGCCAACCTGTGTAGGCAAGGACCCACTCGCCTTCGCTAAATTTATCGTTTTTAGACTCTTCTACTTGGCACACTGTTGCGCCAACCATTACATCGCCAATATTAACTGGGTCAGCGTACGATTTAGCATCGCTCATACGACCACGCATATACGGGTCTAGCGATAGGTAAATAGTGCGTAGTAAAACTTCGCCGTCTTTTAATGCAGGAAGCTCTACCGTTTTTAATTTAAAGTTTTCATCTGTTGGAGCGCCATTAGGGCGTGATTCAAGAGTAAGTTGGCGACTAGTCGTAGACATAAAAGATCTCCTATTAATATAAATAAACTACTTACCGAATGTTTACGCTTTAAAAATCGTGTTCAGCTAAACAATAATGCGCGGCTAAGCAGTATGGATATGTACAATGCGTACCTTAATAAAGGAGTTTTGGGCGGGTGGTTGATAATTCAACCTTTGCAGAGTATTTATTCTAAATGGTTTATTTTAGCTTGCTAAAAATATGGCTATTGTAAAACACCCCGTTTTTATAAATGGCCTGTTTAAGCACAGCCTCTTGCTCAAAGCCGCTTTTAATAAGTGCTTTCATAGAGCCGGTATTACCAGCAAACACAGCGCCAAAAATTCTGTTTATGTGTGAGCTTGCAAGCGCTTCATTGCATATAAGTTCAATAGCGCGAGTAATAATGCCTTGCCCCCAATAGGCTTTATTTAGCCAATAACCAATTTCGCCACTGTGGCTGTATTCAAATTCGCCGGGAGTTATACCAATACAGCCCGCAAATTGCCCATTTACAACAATGGCCTTAACCGTTGCATCAATTACGCCGTTTTTTGAGCCTTGGTTTATCCACCAATCAGCATCTGCTTGTGTATACGGAAACGGAATTTTTGACGATAAGTAACGAGTCACCTGTTCATCATTTAAGGTGTTAATAATAAAAGGCGCGTCTTGGGTTTTGAATTCTCTGAGGGTGATCATATTTTTCCATAAATTTTTAGTATGCACGCTAACTTAGCAATCATTTAAGAGTTAAACAATCAGAACCTAAATTAAACGGTTTACGGCTATTACTTTGTTTTAAAGTCCTCTAATATAAGCAAAATATTACACCTATTTTAGATGCCATTATGCACCCTCACATTAAAGCTCTTTATAACAGCGCCCAAAAACCAAGCCGTTTAATTATTGGTTTAATGAGCGGTACCTCGTTGGACGGGCTTGATGTTGCAATGTGTAAAGTAACGGGCGCAGGCTTAAATACACACATTGAGGTTTTAAATTTTACTACTGTTGATTACAACGACGATTATAAAACTAAAATAAAGCAGGTATTTGCTAAGCGAGAATGCGATTTAGAGCTTGTAACTTTATTGCACCCGTGGGTAGGTAAACTCCATGGCGATATGGTTAACCAGTGCTTACATACTTGGCAGGTAAACCCAGCAAGTATTGATGTAATAGCCAGCCACGGGCAAACCATTTACCACTGCCCGCAGTCGCAGCATAATCACAAAAGCTTTACTAATGGCACCTTACAAATTGGCGATAGCGACCAAATAGCCGTTACAACGGGTATTACTACCATTGGTGATTTTAGGCAAAAACACATAGCCGCAGGAGGCGAGGGCGCACCACTGGCTGTGTATGGCGATTATTTGTATTTTTCGAGCGCTGTTGAGAGTCGGATTTTGCTAAATATGGGCGGCATAGCTAACTTAACGTTTTTACCCAAAAATGGCGATGCAAACGGTGTGTTTAGCTCAGACATTGGCCCCGGTAATACCATTATGGATGCGTACGTACAGCAACATTTTAAAGATATGCATTATGACGATGGCGCAAAAATAGCAAAAGCAGGCAAGGTAAATGCGCTATTATTGAATGCATTATGTAATAACGCATTTTTTAAACTTCCAATGCCTAAAACCACAGGGCCTGAGGTATTTAACTTAGCGTATTTAAACGCCGCACAGCAGCTTACAAATACTCACCATTTAAGCCATGAAGATGTAATGGCCACCTTAAATACCTTTACTGCAACCGTTATAGCAAATGCATTAAACGAGTGTGCAGAGCGCGTACAAAATTGTGTGGTGTATGCAAGTGGTGGCGGTATTCATAACCCGTTACTAATGGCGCAACTTACAGTGCTTTGCCCACGTATTAAGGCTTTTAAAAACACCGACGATTTAGGTATTAACCCTGATGCAAAAGAGGCTGTGTTATTTGCTATTTTAGCAAACGAATGCTTAGCAGGTGAGCAGCAACACCTAAGTAATACCGCGCAGGGTATTGCGGGAGTTACTATGGGTAAAGTGAGTTTTGCAGATTAATAACTTGTCGCATCGAGTAATTTAGGTGCAGTTAGCACTAAAACAGCGATAAAAACGTAGACCCCATACTCGCAAAGTAGCTACGAACGCCCTGTGACTTGGTATGTTCAGTTTTTATTTGCTCAGGAATATAGCCTTGCTCAAATGCTTTAATGTACACATCGAGTTGTTGGCTTTCTTTTAAGGTCGTGTTTTTTCCGTGCAGCATCATTTGCACTACAAAACACTGGCTTTGTGTAATGTTACTTAAAGTAAGATTTACAGTACCAGATTCAAGATCCGCATTGCTCAGCGTTTTTTCAGTAAAATACTGCGCCCCACGCGCACTGGGCTGCGTTGCACTTAGTGAAATAACATCGCTCTCATTTGCGCCATCAGGCAACACACACTGCAGCGTAATGTTATGCGCAGCATTGGCTTTTAGCGATAGCTTTTCATATTCCATAGCGTGGCTCATCGCCGCAGACATAGAATCATCAAATGATTGCAGTGCAAATGTTAGTTGCACTAAGGGTGTACTCATCTTACTTAGTCTTCTTGAGTCTATTCATTTATCGGATAGAGATTATCGCGGATCAAGGTTACAGATTTATGACTAATTGCATTAATTAGTACAATTATTGAGTGGTTTGATCAAAGAGGATCTTTTTGTTCTAGGGCTGGAATTACGTGTTCAAACCTCTGTAAGATAATCTCACACGTCCAGAAATAATATAAATGCTTTATGATTTATTTTTAAAAGTACAAATAGCTTTAGTTGAGCCCGCAAGTTAATTTACGGCAGCTATGAGCGATAACCCAACGATCAATGATTACGATACCAGTTAAAGTTTACCCCTTTGTTGCCTTATTATTCTTCAGAAAGAGCTTTATATAAAATGAGGCGATAGCGATAGATTAGGTAAGTGAATCGAGCACGAAAATTTTAATTAGCAAATATACACTTATTCAATTTTTACTGTTGACTATTTAAATACCTAAAGAGATACTTGTCCCGAGTCCTAGGACTCGGGACGCGTTACTTGGAGGGTAGATGAAAAGTCAAGATGTTTTATTATTACTAAAATTGATTTCGCTGCATGTGGGGCTTGATGGGAAAGATGGTGATTCGGACATTATTCAAGTGGATGGTACTTGGGAGGATTGGGATGAAAAGGGGTTAAAACCTACTTTTACCGAAATGGATCAAATTGAAAGCCGATTTTCCTTAAGAAACTTAGAAGGTTTAACTGGGATAAGTAAATCTCAGATTAGTCTTAGCCTTAATCGGATGTATTCCGTAGGACTTGCAAAAGTAGATCGCAAACTTCAAGTACCTAAAACAAATACTAAGGCTTTGTTGGAGTTTATTGCCTATGGTATTCGATACGTTTTTCCTGCAAAAGAGGGGGTGATTGGCAGAGGGATCGCTACGTCGATAGCTGCCCCTGTTCTCAGAGGTAAGTTAATGACGTCTGGAGAGCTTCAGCCTGTATGGTCAAATCCAAGGGGTAATACTAAAGGCATGTTAATTGAGCCATTACACCCTAAAGTATTTTTAGCAGTACAGCAAGATGCCCAGTTGTACGCGATGCTAGCGTTAGTTGATGCGATAAGAATAGGCCATCCACGAGAACGAAATTTAGCACTAGAAATGCTCAATAGCATATTTAAGGTAGCCAAATGAATACAATCAACCTTCAAAAAGAGATGTTAATAAAAGTTGCTACTGCACTTGGAGATGACTTAATAAGATCAATGGTATTTGTTGGGGGTTGCACCACAGGGCTATTGGTCACTGATGAGTTTACTAAAGAGCAAATAAGGTATACCGACGATGTTGATTTGATTGTTGATATCATGGGGTATGCAGCTTGGACTGATTTGCAGGAACAACTTAAAGTGAAAGGGTTTTCTATTGACATGGGCGAGGATGTTATGTGCCGCATGATACTTGATAACCTTAAAGTTGATTTTATGCCAGTTGATGAGAAAGCGCTTGGTTTTACTAACATATGGTATAAAGACGCAGTAGCAACCGCCGAAGACTACGTGCTGAATGATGCATTAACCATTAAATTAATAACGCCAGAATATTTTGTAGCCACAAAGCTCGAAGCCTATTTAGGAAGAGGGAAGGGTGATGCTCTTTCAAGTCATGATATTGAAGATTTACTTAATATTTTCGATGGTAGAGCATCAATAGTTAATGATATTTTATCAGCCTCAGAAGACTTGAAAAATTATATTAGCGAACAGCTTAATAGTTTAATGGAAGATGGTAATTTTGAGTATGCAGTTCAGGGAACTGCTAGGAATAGTTTAGACAGAGAGCAGTTGATCTTTGAGCGTATCGAAGGCTGTATTGTGTATGGCTGACCCTTCTTCACTAAAACTGATACACCGGACTCAACAAGGATTCGAACGAGCAGAAAACAAAGATTATTTTTCGATAATAAATACTGACTTCGGTACTTGGGTATTTGTAATTGATATATCTACCTCATCAATCGCTACAACAAACCTAGCTAAAAGGTTTAGCGAACATTTCTATGCTTGCCTCCAAGGCTTACTTATAAACAGTGTTAAGCTTTTTTCAGAAAAAATAGCACAAGATAAACCTCAATTAGAGGATTATTTTGAAGACGCAGAGAAGCGTAATCAAATTATCCAACAGGCTTTCAGCGCAACTAAAAAAGAATTGAAAATAGGTATTGCCAGCTTTTTATCACTGTACCGTAATGGTAGCTCCAATAAAATTTATGGCTTCTGTGCAGGTGATTGTCGGTTAGGTTTATTCAACAATAAAAGTATTCAATGGTTATCACCTGTTCATACTGGGGCGAACCCATTGGGTAACGATTTTGAAAGTTCGATAAGCTCAGTTCCTGAACGCCATATATTAACTAAGAGTTTAAACTTAAGGCGTAAATTTGAACCTGAAACGTTTGAATTAGACTTTTCAATTGATAATATTTTTGCTTTAGCAACAGATGGCTTTTGGATGGAGTTAGATGAGGCGCAGCAGCAAAGCTTCATCAATGAACCTGATGTATGTTTGGCTGATAGAGACTTAGTTGATGATACTTCGGTATTACTTATTACCTGGTCAGCTCTAGAACAAGAGATAGAACTCAAATTTGAATGTAGTTTAACGTTTGGATTAAAGTCATCACCAAAAAAAATAGCAACACCGATAAATGAAAACCTACTGATTATTAACAGCAGAAGTCTTTAATTTATTAGGGATGTCTACAAAACAGAGAATAAGAATGAACATTAGCGATTAGCCAATTTAATAAGTGCTATTTACTAAAAAGTCATAGAAATCCACGAATGTAATTGATTTGCTAAAGTAAATACTCCGAGCTAGCTTTTACAACGACCAAATAAAAAGCAGATACCTAATTAGCATCTGCTTTTATATTTTTAACGAAGAATATTTAATTAAGCTTGAGGTTTAATTAAGTACTTTTCGCCTGTTGCTTGTTTAGAATAAGCCGCGATTGATTGTAAATGTAATACCTCAGCTAATGACACTTCGTGCGTGTAGTTGCTCGCAAATGTAGTGGTGATTTCATCAGCAACGCGTTTGCGCATTTTCATTACGGTATCTGTGCCTAATTTACCTAAGGCATTAAATAACAAGAACCCGTTTACAGCCCAAGCAAAGCCAAAGTTACGGTTTAATGTAATAGGGCCGCGGTCTAGTGCGCCATAAATGTACACTTGTTTAAATGTATCAGAGCCGTAAATTGTGTGCTCTTTCATATCGCGCGCAGCTGCAACTTCCATACAGTTAAGAATGTCACTTGTTAGTTGGCCGCCACCAATAGGGTCGAACGCTATAGTTGCACCGGTTTCGATTATTGCAGCTGTTAGGTCAGCAAGAAAAGTGTCGCTGCTTGAGTTAACAATATATTTTGCACCCATATCGCGCAGTAATTTTTCTTGTTCTGGTTTGCGAACAATATTAATTAAATCAACGCCATCGGCAATACAAATACGGTTTAGCATTTGGCCAAGGTTAGAAGCCGCTGCGGCGTGAATAATAGCTTTATGGCCTTCAGCGCGCATGGTTTCTACCATTGCTAGTGCGGTAAGTGGGTTAACAAAAGATGATGCACCTTCTTTAGCGGTAGTCCCTTCTTTTAGCTCTAGGCAACTTTGTACATTGGCACATATAAATTGACGATACGTACCGCCGCCAATTACTGCAACGGTTTTACCCATTAATGCTTGTGCAGCTGGTGATGAGCCTGCTGCTACTACGGTGCCTGCGCCTTCATTACCTACAGGTGTTGCTTTTCCAACACGGGTTTTAAGTGATGGCATAAATTGAGCTGGAACATCGGCAGTAATTACTGGGTCTTCATCAGTCCCCGATTGTTTTGCCGTAGACATATCAGCTGCGCTGAATAAAACGCCTAAGTCTGATGGATTTAATGGTGCAGCTTCAATGCGAATAACTACTTCATCGGCATTTGGCTTTGGCATCTCGATGTTTTTTAAGGCAAGTGTTAGTTTATTGTCTTCGCTGATAGTTGAAGTAAGTTGGATATTTTTATCTGTCATAGGTGTCTCCTGCAAAGAATTAAATTTGTTAAGCCAATAACATTATTGTATTGGCGATACTGTGTTAGTAATTAAAATTTAGAATAGATACTTTTATAGCTACGCGTTATTTAGTGTTTGCTGCTTGAATTTGCGCTTTCACTTTTTGCATAAATTCAGCCATATTTGATTGGCGATCGGCCTCTATGCTTTGGGCAATGGCTAATTGGCTCATTGATTCGTTCCACTCTTTCATGCCGGGTACTTGTGCAAGTACATCCCAATCAAGCTGGCTTGAGCCAAAGGCGCTAACAATGGTGTTTACGTAATAAACGTAAATGTCTGCCATTGTAAATTGCTCGCCTGCAATCCAAGGTGAAAACTTACACACGCTACTCAAAGCGGTTACACCACGAGTTAATACTTGGCGTACTTCGGCTTTAGTTGTTTCAGGTACTTCAGCGCCTGAAAATACATAAGGGATGAACCGTCTGCTTGGCAGTTCAAAATAAAGCTCTGCCATTTTCATAATTTGACGTACAACTGCGCGCTCACCTGCATCTTTAGGATATAGCGGGGTTTGTGGGTACGACTCTTCTATAAAGTCGCAAATAACACTCGACTCAGAAATATTAAGGCCGTTAGCTGTTGTGATTGCAGGCACTTTGCCTGCAGGGCTTATTGCTAGTAACTCTTCACTACCGCCGTAAACAAGGTGTTCTTTAAATGGCAGTTGTTTGTGTAAAAGTACATGTTTAACTAGGTTGTAATAGTTGCTAGCAGCAAAACCGTGCAAAGTAATCATAAGTCAGCTTTCCATCATTAAGTGAAGGTGTTTAATTGTCAAAAAATGCAATTTAAGTCCCTGTCTTTAGGTTGAGTACATTATTACTTGTTTTAATTTACTTATATATAGGGGAAAATGCGAATCACTTTTGTCTTTAAGACAATAAAGAGTTTTATTGAATGGAGAAGCGACTTGGATCAACTAAAAGCCATACGGTATTTTATTAAGGTGGTTGAAACGGGCAGTTTTACCAAAGCCGCAAAAGCATTTGATGTGCCGCCTTCGTCGTTGTCACGGCGAGTTGCTGATTTAGAAAAAAGCCTAGGGGCGACGCTTTTAAAGCGTTCGACCCGCATAGTTAAATTGACCGAAGTTGGGCAAATTTACTATAACGATGTTCAGCAAATATTAAATCAGCTAGAGCAAAGCCACGAAGCTGTGCGCAGTTATCAAACAACACCAATGGGGCGATTATGTATAAGTTCAATGGTGAGTTTTGGTGACAAAATATTACTGCCTCTGCTTGATGAATTTAGCGCGCTATACCCCGAAATTATATTAGATGTTAGCTTAAGTGATGAGCTGTCGACACTCGGGCGTGACGATGTTGATATTGCTATTCGCGGTGGCTATGCGCCAAATGAGCGCGTGTTGGCAATAAAACTGATGGATAACGGCTTTATTCCTGTTGCGTCACCCTGCTATTTACAAAAATACGGTGTGCCCACTAATGTTATGGAATTAATGGGCCACAGTGGCCTTTATTTTAAAACGCCAGCGGGACCAACGCCTTGGTTATGTAAAGTGGATGAGCAATGGCACGACGTTTCTGGGCCTGCGGTCGCTATTTCAAATAACGGATCGTGGCTAGCTAAAAAAGCATGTAATGGTGAGGGCATTTTAATGTCAACTCGGTGGGCGCTCGACTCATACCTTGAGTCTGGCCAGTTGCAAGAGCTTAAGTTTGAGCATGAATTAGCGATAAGCCAAAATGCGACTATGGCGGTTTATTTGTTGTATCAAAAGCAGCGCTATTTAATACCAAAGGTAAAAGCGGCGGTCGACTTTTTAGTACAAAGAATAAAAGAAACAGATGAAAGTGTTAAGCGAACAGAATAGTGAATTGTCGGATGGCGCTGCGCTTATCCGACCTACGCTTATTCGATTTAGATTTATGCTTATTTAATTTATTAATGGGTTGTTTGTATAAATAATAGGTAAAAAACGTCTCCTTAAGCTAAAGCTTTTAATGCTGCGACCGATAAATTACTTAATAGGGTTTAGCGATTAAGGATAATCATGGTTAATAATGCACTTGGCAGCCAGTCTAATTTAAGCACTTTACTTGCTCGATCAGTTAATAACGCTAACCAAACCTCTGTGAGTCCTTCGCTACTAACCGGTAGCGACCTTCAAGCTATTAATGATTTACAAACTAACGCCCCCAAAATATCCGATGAGTTATTAAGCCAGCTAAATAACGAAACTATTGACGAAGCACTAGCCAGTAATCAAAAAGCAGGGGACGTGTTACAGCAGCAACTTACCTCGTTATTTACAATTTCAAGCACGCCGAGCACGCTTAACTATAAACTCTCCGATGAAGAACTCGCCCTGCGCACCATAATAAGCTCTCAGCATGAGGGGTTATTAAAAAACGAAAACAGCACCCAATTAATTGAGCGATTAAATACATCAGTTAAAAATATTCAGGGTGCTTATGCTAATACCAGCGATATTTTATCGAGTTTAGGTCAGCTTGGGCATGAGCAAAAAACGTTTTTAGCCTCAAGCCAGCAACGTGTAGAGCGCTCGCTTAATCCTTATATGGAAAGCCTTAATCGCGCAAAATACGAGGATGACGATAACTACCTGTTTGAGCTCTCGGTAAAAACTAAAGAAGGCGATGTTATAAACATTACCTTTAACTCATCGCAAGGTTATGACGAAGAAACAGGTGAAGCGATAGATGGCTTTGGCATAAGTTACGAAGTTAATGGCAATTTATCAGAGGCTGAACATGGCGCTTTAACGCAGGTTATGGCGGGTGTTGGTGAAATGGCCGATGAATTTTTTAAAGTGAGTGAAAATTCATTTAATCCTCTTATAGTCCCAAATCAAACAGACATGAGCTTAGATTTTTTAGCTGGCTTTAATAGTGAACAGTTAGCCGGTTTTAATGTGTCGTTTTCAACAACGCAAAATGATGCGCTTGATACTGCAGAGAATACGCTTGATTTAAGTTACTCCATTGATGAAGCATCAAACCAGCAAGCACTTGTGTTTAAAGCAGTAGGTGGGCAAAACGACATTGATTTTGCACTCGATATGTCAACCATTGGCGCTAAAGACACGCAGCAAATGCAGCAATATTTAGCGTCGCTAGATCAAAGCCTAGAAGATAGCCGAGTAAACAGCACCCAGGACGATAAAGAGTCGGCATTTGGGCGCAAAGGCGATGAGGCAATGCAGCAAGGTTTTGCATTGTTTAAAGGTGCTTTTACGAGTATGTCGGCGGCTGCTGAGCGTTATAGCAATTTGGAGTCACTTGCAGAACAGCACTTTAATGACGGGCGCGCCATGGTTGCCGATTTGGTTGATAACATGATTACAAACGATGCCCGTTACCAAGGGCTTGGTAATAAGGCGCCAAATACATTAGGAGCGGGTATTTCTAAGCTCGCTGATTTTGATGCTACATTTTCTTATGCGCTTGATAACGGCGATTATCAACCTAAAAGTACAATTGAGCTAAACCAAGCGACTGAACAAGCCCAATTAGGGGATCTTAGCGGTGTAACGCAAAGTAAAAATGTAAGTAGCCACTTTGATTACCAATACAGTCGCCCTGATTATTACGACAAAGAAGAGAGTTATAACGTAAACACCGCCGTTAAAAATAAAGAGCTTGTGGGGCTTGAACAGTCTCACGAGGTTGATGTTGATACAAAAATGTTTGAGTTTAATCCGCAAACTAATCAATACGAACTGCAAATGGCGATGCAAGAGCAAACCATTAGCAAAAGTGACATTCGCTTAATTGATGATATTTGGCTTGAAGAAAACGAAAACAGCTACAACATGAATAAAAAAGAGCGTGTTGAGAGCGATGAAAAACAAGATGAGTTTAAAAAAACAAGCAGCCATTCTCATAATAAACTAGTTACCTTAATTGGTGACTTAGACAAGCTAGCTGAGAATAAAGACGTAAGGCGAGAATATTTAACTAACTTATCGCAAGTAAACTTTTTTATGGATAAAAAGTAACGCCTGAGAATTATTCACTCCACGCTCAATATTGGGTATAGTCGTTTAATACCTAAATTAATACCTAAATTAATACCTAAATTAAGAGCAACCTTATGTTTAAACAATTAATTTTACTGTGTGCTTTAAGCATGCCGCTTGTAAGCTGCGCTGCTACAGCGCCATTTTCGGGCGAGATAAGTACGCAAGCACTGCTAAGCGACTACGACAAGTTTAACGAACAATACAAAGCGTTTACGCCTACAGCACAAGACATTGCCCTAATGCAAAAGCTAGAAGGCAAAGAGCTTATTGTATTATTTGGAACATGGTGCCACGACAGCGAGCGCGAAGTGCCAAAGCTGATTAAGTTAATTGATGCATCAAAGGTACAACTTGCAAGCATTGAATATGTGGCCGTGGGTTACAACAAGCAAGACGATGCAGGCATTGCACAGGCTCACGACTTGCAATACACGCCAACGTTTATAGTAAAAGACGATGGTAAAGAGTTAGTGCGTGTAGTTGAAAAACCAACGGGTACGTTAGCACAAGACTTAGCGCAGGGTTTGTAAGGTCTATTCTTCTGTTATGGCAATTCAATTAAAAGGATGTATAAAGTTTGGTTTTCTGTGATTTGCTGCTAATTATAGCCAGTCATTTAACGTCAATTAGGTAAGCGTTATGTGAGCATCAACCCTCGATTTTATTTATAATTAATATGGATATTTATGAAGTGCAAAAAGTGTAAATCAGGAATTACCTCCCCAATTGTTAAAACGACAAATATTAACGGGACTCCAACGCATCATCATCTTGCCCAGTCTGCGGTGAAAATTTAGATGGTTCAAAAAGGTATTGGGTTTTATTAATTATTTTACTTATCGGCATTGATGTAGCATCAAGGTATTTTTCTTAATTTTTTTGGTAACTTACACATAACAAACGCACTAGAACGAACTATGCTGTTGTGACTTCATTCAACATTTTAGCCCCTTATGCGGCGTTAAATTTTAAAGGAATTCTATGACGCTGATTGAGTTTGAAGCTCTAGCATCTGAAAAGCTCTCGATAAATAACGAAGAAAGCAGAACAGACTTTCTTCGATTGTTAAATGCTGGATTATTGTCAAAAGTTATTGAAAGCTTATTAGGTAATGAAAGAGAGCTTAACGAAGTAGCAAGCAGATCCTATTATCACAACAACGGGTTTTTAAAGGTTGTTTTAATAGAAAAGCGACCTCAATACTCAGTTAGATTTCACATTTGGCCAGAAGAGTCTTTTCAAGCACCTGACGTTCATAATCATCCTTGGGATATGACGGGGTTACTTTTGAATGGTTCATATGAGTGGCCAATTTATACCTTCAATCAAGCTTTGGGAAGCTGTGAAAGTCTTAATTTATTTGAGTGCCGGTATTTGGAAGATTACTCAGGACATTCGTTCCACAATCTTGATAAGGTTATTTTGAATCAGGTAGATAAAATAAGCTTTCAAGAAGGTGATATTTTTCAATTTCCTCAGACACAATACCATAGTGTAAGAAAAGAAAACTCCCAACCTGCAGAATCAATAGTCATAACTGGTGAGTCAGTCGGGTTAAGTGCAAATGTGATTACAAATAGGAATATGATGTGTAGCTCTATATTTAAAAACTCCCCTGTCGAGAGTGCTTTCTTACAAGATAAATTATCCTCATTTCTAGATCGGAGGCTGTTTTGATCGTTAAAGATATAATAAAAAGTCCCGCAAAATTAAGAGCTTACTTTATTGGTCTAGCAGTGTTTTTAGTATTCATGATTGTTGCTAATTATTACTTGTTACCGGAGGCATTTATTTACTTTGGAGGACAATATGATGGTGCGATTCCTTCATTTATAAATAATTTAATAGCGTTACTTGGTTCAAGCTTGATTGCTTCAGGATTTATATGGTTTTTGACACCCAGTGGACTAGATAGTAGTGATGTGAATGTAATTTCCTCGCATGATATTAAAGATTCTCTTAATTCCATGCTCAATAGAACAGAACGCTTTTCGTACTATGGTCATACGGCTAGGTGGAACAGAGCTGTTACATTCCCCAAAATTCTAGAGCAGGCCAAAGATTTAAGAGTTACTAAGTATATTGATTTGATAATAATCGACCCTGATGATGCAAGTGCTTGTGATCTCTACGCTTCATTCGGGCATGGCGAAAGAAACAAAGGTAGAAAAATACAGACAGCAACAGATGTAAGAATTGAACTGCTTACAACTTTTTTGTGTTGCCTAGAAATCAATAAATCACCATTTATCGAAATCGGTCTATATGTAACAGATAGGGTTTCAATATCCAGGTATGATATTTCCGATAACGCATTGATGATGACTAAGCCATATCAAGGTGATCCCGCTCTTTATTTTCCTAAAAATACATTCTTTTACTCTTCTTATAAAGAAGAGTTTAATGTCGCCAAGCAGCAATGTAAGAAGATTAATTTGAACATCTCGGAAAAAGATATCAATGTATCGAATCTAAATAAGGTTCTATGCGAGGCGGGTTTTCAGATAGACTATGTTAATAATGAATTTGAGACAGAACTATTAAAAGCATTTGACAAAGTAGAGAGGCCATATTGATTTTACAATCGCATGTTGAAGAACTGCTTTTCCGCTATGCTCCAAACCAGCCGAAAATGCGGCTGTTAAGTTTTTTGGGAGGTTTCGGTGATTGTTAGGAAAATGGATGTGAAGGATATTGAAGCTGTAAGTGCAATTTGTTGTGCTTCGTTTTCTCACTCTATTGCAGACACTTTGTCAGAGGAGGGGAAGGAAACCTTTGCGAATATTGCTGCGAACAATGCTTTTCTTGGTAGAATGAAAGGCGACAACTTAATGTTAGTTTCCGAAAACGATAAGAAAATTGAGGGCATAATTGAGCTAAAGGAAGGTCGTCATATTGCCATGCTTTTTATTAGCCCTGATCGTCAGAAAAAAGGCATTGGCAGAAATCTGCTTTCATCAGCCCTAAAGCATGCAAAGGTTGACACTGTCACTGTGAGTGCGTCTCTGTCTTCAATACCTGCTTACGAGAAGTATGGGTTTGAGTGCAAGGGCGAGGCGAAAGAATCAGCGGGTTTAGTCTATCAACCTATGGAGATAAAGCTTAATGGGGCAAAACAAACAACAAAATAATAGAGTGTAAATATTAAATTAATTCACCACGATTTATCAACGCTTACTATTTGTACATAGGCTACTTTCAGCTCAATTCTAATTTTACTCACATAATCACTATTCACTAAACAGGCTTTTTTCGAATGCTTGCGCAGCATGTGAAGACGGTCTGTCTTTATAATGCAATTGATAAAGTGGCCGAGAGAGTTGTTCGTTATTTTTTTGGCTCAGGCGTGTTAATTTACCTAGCTGCACTAAATCCTCAGTAACTACATTTGGCAATAAAGCGACCCCCATACCTTGAGCGACGGCCCTTGCTATGGCTTCGTTGCTGCCTAATTGCATACTTTGCTCTGCTTGTACGCCATGCTCTGCTAATAACTTAACCGACATTTCTAAAGTACCCGAGCCAGGTTCGCGCAGTAGCCAAAATTGATTGTTTAACCATGCTTTTAAGTTTTTAGCGGGTTTTAAGTTACTCGGTATAACAACACTCATTAAATCGTTTTGCCAGTGTTTACTTATGATATGCGGCTCGGTAGGTGTGCCTTCAACCAATGCTAAATCTATAGTGCATTCAAGTAGGGCGTGCTCAATTTGCGCGGTATTAGCAACTTGTACTTCTACTTTTATATGGGGGTATTGTGCGCAAAAATTGGCTAAATAGGGCGGTAGCCAATAGCTGGCAATGGTTGTACTGGTGCCTATAACGAGTGTGCCGCGCTTAAGCCCTGTGCGTGATTTAATATCTTCAATGGCTGCCTTTTCAATAGCAAAAATACTACGAGCATGTTCAAAAAGTGCTTGTCCGCCTTCACTTAAGGTGAGTTTCTTACCCTTAGATGCACGCTCTATAAGTTGAATATTTAGCTGATACTCAAGCTCTTTTAAAGCTTTAGATACAGCAGGTTGGCTTATAAAAAGCGCTTCAGCTGCGCCTGAAAAACTACCAAGCTTTGCTACCGTATAAAACACTCGTAGTGCATGCAAGTTCATTGTGCCTCTCAAATCACATAACCTTAAGTTATCGAATCATGATTTTAATGTATTGGAGTTATATTTTGCGCTTTCTTAAAATGAAGTCAATTAATCACGATGACTTTATTAAGGGATGACTATGCTTAGTGCAATTAAAGATATGCCACAGCTTTTTAGTATTAATACTAAGCAGTATACCAACTCGCGTTGGTGGCTAGGAATGCTATTGGTTATTGTTTTAGCGGGTGTTGCTGTTGCGCTGAGTAAGTTGCCGGTAATGCAAAGTGCCCAGTTTAGCTCTTTAACTATTGGTATAGTGCTTGGCATTATTGTGGGTAACAGTGTGTTTTCGCGTATTGCTACGCAAACCGATATAGGTGTTGATTACGCTAAAAGTATTTTACTCAAAGCGGGTATTATTTTATTTGGTTTTAGAATTACCTTTGCACAGGTAGCAGGCGTTGGCTGGAGTGGATTGCTAACAGACATTGTTATGCTCAGCGGTACGTTTATATTAGCAATGCAGCTTGGTAAACGTGTATTTAAACTTGATGAGCAAACAGTAATATTAATTGGTGCAGGTAGCTCTATTTGTGGCGCAGCAGCTGTAATGGCAACCGAGCCTGTAATAAAAGCGCAGGCGCATAAAGTATCGGTAGCTGTAGCAACGGTGGTGGTATTTGGTACGTTGAGTATGTTTGCCTACCCAATCATGTTTGAGTATATGGGGCTGAGTGAGCACGCATATGGTATTTTTGTAGGCTCAACTATTCATGAAGTAGCGCAAGTGGTTGCAGCGGGTACAGCCGTAAGCGCCAATGCTGCAGATACCGCCGTTATAGAAAAAATGCTACGCGTGATGATGCTTGCGCCATTTTTAGTCGCTTTATCGTTTTGGCAAAGTAAAAAAAGAGCAAAGGCAGGTAATACTATAAGTAATGAGGATAATAAATCAGGTATTAGCATCCCTTGGTTTGCAGTGTTATTTATTGTGGCAAGTGGTGTACATTCACTCTCTATTATTCCTCAAGTGGCTACAAGCGCAGTTGTTTGGTTTGATAATATATTACTAACCATTGCGATGGTGGCTTTAGGTTTACGCACACATGTTGGGGCAATTCGCCAAGCGGGTATTAAACCGCTGTTACTGGCGCTGTGCTTGTTTTTGTTTTTAACGTTAGGCGGTTACGTAATTAATATAGGCATTGCTGAGCTGTTTTAAACGTTACTTGGTAAAAGTTGATTGGCGGCTTAAATCGGCCAATCAACTTCGTTTAAAGTATCCAGCTGTTTGCTGGTATTTTCATTGCCTTGCCATTTATTAGTGTAAAAAGCGTGCGGGTCAAATTGTAACGTTTGTTTTTCAATATTAAAGTGCCTACCACCACGCGGATCTACGCCTACACCTGCTATATATTGCCAATTACCCCAGTTAGCGGCTACATCGTAATCAATCAATTGTTGTTCAAAATAAGCTGCGCCATAGCGCCAATCAAGGCCAAGTTCGTTAACTAAGCAGCTCGCTGCAATTTGCCTTGCTCTATTTGATATGTAACCGGTTTCATTAAGCTCATTCATAATGGCATTGACTAATGGGTAGGGTGTTGAGCCATTACACCACGCAGCAAATCTGTTTGGCATAAACGTTGTAAGGGGTTTTGTTTGCTTTTGACCTTTAAAACTAAACAGGCTGTTGCCTGCTTTAAGTGCATGCCATTTAAAATACTCTCGCCATAGCAATTCAAATTTAATCCAGTAGGTAGACTCGTTTGTTATTTGATTATGTTCGTACGCCTCAACGGCTTTATAAACTTGCCGCGCACTTACACAGCCAAAAGCAAGCCAGGTACTAAATTTTGTGGTGTTGTTAAAGCCATCAAGCTCGTTTCGAGTTATTTTATAAGTACTTGGTAGTAAACCTGAAAAGTATTGCTTTAAATGTGTTTGCGCACTTTTAAGCCCGCCATGCATTACTGCGTTGTTATAATTAGTATGCTCATTAAGCTCAATTGGTTTTGCAGCACATAATGTTATAGGCTGAGGGAGTAAACCTTTAGGTAGAGCTGAGATTGTTATAGGTATGTTTATCGCCTCTACCATTTTTCTAAATGGGGTAAAGCTTTCAGGCAGCTCGTCTAAATCAAAAGGGAGGTCGCTTTGTTGAAATAAGGTGTCTTGTTGAGTTGTTTTAAATATGACATGTGGGCAATGTGCTTTTAGTCGCGCGAGTTGGCGCTGCTCATAGGTTCCAACGAATTCACTGCACACTACTTCATCAATGTGTTGCTCAGCTATGCGCTGCTTTAAAACACTAACAGGTTCGCCCTCAAGTACGTGCAGTGTTTGCCCGCGCTCAATAAGCTCTTGTTGCAGCTCATACAAGCTTTGCATTAAAAACTGTTGTTTATGCACACCATATGGCTTTTGTTGGTAGTTATTATTTTTAAACCAGTGTGGGTTTATTACAAATACAATATCGAGCGTACATTGCCCAGTAGCAAGTTCACTTAAAATAGGATTGTCGTCTATTCGTAAATCGTTTTGTAGCCAATATAAAATGCGTTTGCTCATAGGTTTGCTCTGGTTTTTGTAATCATTAAGTTTACGAAGCAAAAGCGGGTAGGGATTAGTTTTGAGGTGTTTAATAAGGTTTTAAAAAGGAGCGACAAACTTACCGCCCCTTAGTTTGTAAAAGTATTGTTTTAACTCGCTGATTTTTGTTTTGCTATCCAATCGTTTATTACGTCTTCTAGCACTTCCATAGGAAGTGATCCTTGGCCGATTACGGTGTCGTGAAAGCTGCGTATATCAAACTTAGCCCCGAGTTCTTTTTCGGCTTTTGCACGCAGTTCGCGTATTTTTATTTCGCCCATTTTGTACGAAAGCGCTTGGCCTGGCCATGATATATAACGATCTATTTGATCCTCCACCGCACTTTGTGGCAAAGCAGTGTGATCTGCCAAGTAGTCAATTGCCTTTTGGCGGCTCCAACCAAATGCATGAATACCGGTATCAACAACAAGCCTCACGGCACGCCACATTTCGTAACCTAAACGACCAAAGTCGCTGTATGGGTCTTGATAAAAGCCGGCTTCTTTTCCTAAACGTTCGGTGTAAAGTGCCCAACCTTCGCCAAATGCTGAGTGGCTAAGTGTGCGTCTAAACTGGGGTACATCTAACTCCATTGCAATAGCGTTTTGTAAATGATGACCTGGTATTGCCTCGTGCAGGCTAAGAGCTTCTAAATTATACAAAGGCTGTAGTTTAGGTGTTGAGGCTAAAAAGTAAGTGCCAGGGGATCGGTTATCAGCAGGTGGCATATAAAACGCGCCGCGACTCGCTGAGCCTTTTATAGTAAAGGTGTTTCGCGGTAAATGGTCAAAGTAGGTGGGTAACTTGCCATACATTTTTTGTGTAATAAAGGCTGTTTTTTCAAGCAAGTCTTGCGCGTCTGTTGCGTAAAATTGCTCGTCGGTCGCTAAAAATTCTAAAAACTCAGCATACGTGCCATCAAAACCTACTTTATCAATGATGTTTTGCATTTGCGTTTTTATACGCGCCACTTCTTTTAAGCCAAGCTCATGAATTTGCTTTGGTGTGGCATTGGTTGTGGTGTAGTAATTAACTGCATATTTGTAATACTCAAGCCCGTCTTTAACGCTTGAAATACCTGGCTCTGCTCTACAGTTAGGCATGTAATCGTTTTCAAAAAAGTCGTAAAAGTGCTGATAAGCCGGGACTACTTTTGAGCTAATTAAGGCTTTTGCTTTGTTTTGGTATGTGGCCTTTTGCTCTGCTGTAAACGTATTTGGTATACGTGTAAAGGGCTCGTATAAGGCACTGTTTTCAGGTTGCTTAACTATATGAGCGTTAATGCTCTGGCTGTAATTTTCAAATGTTTTGCAGTAGTGCGTATACCCTAGTTCAATCCCTTCCTTCATCAAGTTAATGTTTTCTTGATTAAAGCGAGGGTAGTCGGCAAGGCTTACTAAAAATGCGTTGTAATCATCGGTTGTTAAAAATGCCATATTAGCTGGTGCTTCGGCAAAGTAGGTATGCCAGCCACTTAAAAAGTTAACCTGAAAATACTTATCTTGAAAAAGGTAGCTTTGCTGCTCTGTTTCTCGCTCATATTTAAATAAGCGGTAGTTCATTAGTTGCGAGCTGCTCAGCGTTTTAGAGTCTATTTTATTTAAGCTTTTTAATACGCTGTTATTATATGCTTGGCGGTTTGCAATGGCTTGCTCGGTCCAATTTGGTAATGTACCACTGGGTTTCCAACCATCAGGGTCGGTACGAAAAAATATTTTTTCGGCTTTTGCATTTTGCCAATGGTTATCAATAATGGTTTTTAAATCTGCATTACTATCGGCTGCGCTCGGCAGTGAAGCTACAGCTAAGCAAATAGCTAAAATTGTCTTTTTAAACATATAATTCTCATTTTTAGCGCGTTAATTTTTATTAGTTTACGCACATATGTTATTTTTGTTTCTAAGATAATAACAAGTTAACTTTATTAATGCGCTTAATTTTATACCTGTATCTATTGGTTTTACTTTTTGATTGAACAAATTTCACCGCTGAAGTGAGTGGGCCACTAGTTTATTGTTTTATCAGCGTTTAGAATGATTAAAACTAATTATAAAAAATGACCGTCATGTTTAATAAAGTAATAACGCTGATTGATGAAGCTAATAACCAAGATCCTAATACTGAGCAGCACAATGGAGAAAGTTTTCCAAAAGAGTATTTATACTCACAGCGTATGAGCGAAATGCTAACTCGTTTTAAACCTGATGCCGATGCACTCATGCAAATTGCAGCGCGTGCACAGCATATTCAGCGTTGGAAGTCGCCACGTAGCGACTTTGAAATGAACAAGCAGGGTTATCATCAATGGCGTAGCGCACTTTATATTTTTCATGCGTCACTAGCCGTTGAATTAATGAAACAGGCTGGGTTTAACGATACGGACCAAAACCGTGTTTATAACGCTGTTGCTAAAAAAGATATTAAGCGCAATCCAGATAGCCAATTAGTTGAAGATGTAGCAAGTTTGGTGTTTATTGAACACTACATGCTTGGGTTTGCCAATGCAAAACCAGATTACAATGAAGAAAAATGGATTGGTATTATTCGTCGTACATGGCAAAAAATGTCAGATGAAGCGCATGAGTTTGTACTTGCAGGTAATATTACATTACCAACGCCGCTTGTTGGGCTTATTCATAAAGCGCTTGAGTAAAGTAGTGTAAGCTAGGTATTATAATAAAAAGGACTTTTAGAATGTTATGCCCACGTACAAATGCCTCTCTTGAGCCATTATTAATTGGCGGTATTACTGTTTACACTTCAGTGCAAGGCGGCGTATTTTTTGATAACAGCCAAATTTTTAAATTTAGCTCACCAGCATTAAAACATGGTCAGGTATTGCTAAAATATTTGAGTGATCATATCGAGAGTGAATACGATGTATCGCTACGAATAAACTGCCCACAGTGCAAAAGTATTGTGATGATGCGCAGGTATTTTTCGCCAGTTAAGGCTGTCGAAATAGATGAATGCCCAGGCTGTGCAGGAATATGGCTTGATAGCGGCGAGCTGGCAAAAATACACGAAAACCACCTAACACCCCGAGAGCGAAAGTTGTTAGCCCACGAAATGGCCACCAATCATGGGTTTATAACTATTAAATCACCTACTTCTAGGTTTACGCCAACTAATAAAAATAAAAGTGCGCATGAAACCACCGTTGAGAACTTGGTTCGCTTAGCTTTACTTGGTTTGTAACTCTTAATAACATATTAAAACAAAAACGGCGTACTAAAAAGTACGCCGTTTTTATTGTAATAAACTAACTCTTGAAAAGTTTATTTATTACGGTTTTCTTTAGCAAATGCACGTATTTTACGCTTTTGCGACAGTGTTACTTTATTAACACGACCAGCAAATGGGTTTTCACCTTCTCTAAATTCGATTTTGATAGGTGTGCCCATAATTTTAAGCGCTTTACGGTAGTAGTTCATCAGGTAGCGTTTATAACTATCTGGTAAATCTTTAACTTGGTTACCGTGAATAACAATACGTGGTGGGTTATAACCACCGGCATGCGCATATTTGAGCTTAACACGACGACCACGAACAAGTGGCGGCTGGTGATCGGCTTGAGCCATGTCCATAATACGACGTAACATTGCAGTACTTATACGTTTAGTCGCTGATTCATACGCTTCGTCAACAGACTCGAACAAATGACCAACACCTGTACCGTGTAGTGCAGATATAAAGTGGAGGCGTGCAAAGTCAATAAAGCCTAAACGGCGATCGAGTTCTGATTTAATACGATCTTTAACGTAATCGTCTAAGCCATCCCATTTGTTCACAGCAATTACCAATGAACGACCTGAGTTAAGCGCAAAGCCTAATAAGCTTAAATCTTGATCTGAAATACCATCGCGAGCATCAACAATCAATAACACAACGTTACAATCTTCGATTGCTTGAAGCGTTTTAATTACAGAGAACTTTTCAACTACGTCGCTTACTTTTTTACGCTTACGAACACCGGCGGTGTCAATTAACACATACTCTTTTTCATTTCGCGTCATCGGAATGTAGATAGAGTCACGTGTTGTACCTGGCATGTCGTATACAATTACTCGTTCTTCACCTAGTATGCGGTTTGTAAGCGTTGACTTACCAACGTTAGGACGACCAATAATTGCAAGCTTTACAGGTTTGTCTGCAAATGCCTGGTGATCGGTATCGCTGTCTTCATCTTCTTCGTAAAGATTAATAAGCTCTTCGTCATCGCCTGTTACGTCTTCGTCTTGTGCAGCTAATTCAGCAATAAGCGGCTGAAGTGTTTGCTCAAGTAATAACGTAATACCACGGCCATGCGATGCAGCAATGTGATGAATTTCACCTAATGATAATTGGTAAAATTCAGCACAGTTTGAATCTGCATCAATACCATCGGTTTTATTGGCAACAACAAAACACTTTTTATCTTGTTTACGCAAGTGATTAGCAATTGCTTGGTCAGCTACGGTCATACCTACACGAGCATCTACTAAAAACAGAACAATGTCAGCTTCTTCAATAGCTAGCAGAGATTGATCTGCCATTTCGATTTCGATGCCTTCTTCTGAGCCATCAATACCGCCCGTGTCTACCACGATAAATTCATAGCCATCGTAACTAGCTTGGCCATATTTTCTATCTCGTGTTAAACCTGGAAAATCGGCTACGAGTGCATCACGAGTACGTGTTAAACGGTTAAATAATGTGGATTTGCCCACATTGGGTCGCCCAACTAGAGCGATCACGGGAAGCATAAACTACCTCTTTAAAAAACAACAAAAGGCTTCGCAGTGCGAAGCCTTAAAAAAACCATATGACTATTAGTAACTTAGTTTGGTATTTTTACCATACTAACTTCACCATCACGGGTGTATAAAATTAGCTTATCGTCGGCAACAACTGGCTCAACAAAAAAGCCCGAGCTGTCAAAGTCTTCACGAGATACTAGCTCGCCAGTTTCTTTATTTAGCCAATGTAGGTTACCTTCTTGGTCGCCTAAAGCTAAGTGGCTACCTGCAACTGCAGGGCCTGTTAGGTACCAACCGCGTAGAGCGGGTTGGCTCCAACGTTCAATACCTGAATTTTTATCTAATGCGTAAATAACACCATCGCTATCTACTAAATAAATTGTTTGTGCATCCATCGCAATTTCGCGGTAGCTGCTGTACTCGCGTTTCCATACAACATTGCCAGAGCGAATATCTACAGCGGCTAAGTTGCCGTTGTAAGCTATAGCGTAAGCGTATGGACCGCTAATAAGTGGTTGAGTGTCTACGTCAACTAGGCGTTCAAATTCTGATGCGCCTTTAGCAACCGCAATTTCTGCGCTCCATGCTGAGTAACCACTGTCTGAAATTAATACGCTTAGCTTGCCTGTTTCAAGGCCTACTAATACACCACCGTTAGCAACGGTTGGCGAGCTTTGTCCGCGTAATGTTAGTGGTGGAACTTCTTGTTCAAAGCTCCAACGCTCTTCGCCTGTATCTGGGTGAAGGGCTAACAATTTACCAGAGCCTAAATTTACAAATATTAAGCCATCGCCTGCTGTTGGTTTAGACAGAGATTCGCCTGGTACGTTTTTACGCCAAACTTCTTCACCAGTTTCGCGATCAAGAGCAATAATAAAGCCGTGTTCAGAACCAATATAAATTTTACCATAGGCTTGCAAAATACCACCTGATAATTTTGCATTACCGTTGTCAGCCCAAGGCCAAAACGATAAATCTTGGCGTACATCGGTTTCCCATTTTGTATCGCCATTATCAAGTGAAAGCGCTTCTACTTGGCCTTCGCGGCTAGCAACATACACAGTATCTTTGTAAACTGCGGGTGTTAAACGAGAAAAATAATGCTCTACGCCATCACCTACAGATTCTTGCCAAACAACGTCAGTTTCAAATTGGTTTACAATTTCAGGAAGTACTAGTTCATCTTCATCATCACTTGATGAACAACCCATCAATGTTGCCATACATAGGGCAAGGGCTGCTGTTGTAAATTTTTTCATGCCTAAAACCTTATGCCGTTGGGCTAGTTACTGCTAGGTCATCTAACTTAATTTGTAATAGTGGGTTACTTGTTAATCCACCCGCATCTATTGCTGCTTGGTATGCAGTACGTGCTTGATCTTTATTACCTTGCTCAGTGTAAATGTCGCCTTTAAGCTCGGCCACGTTTGCATTGAACGCTTCAGGTAATGGTGCATTTAATGTCGTTAATGCATCGTCATATTTAGTTTGCGCAATTTGAACACGTGCTAAACGTGTAATCGCAATTGCTTTTAATTCTGTATTTGGCGTATTAGACACAACCCAGCTTAGCTTTTCGCTTGCTACGTCTAGTTTTTTCGCTTCTACTGCGTCTTTTGCAGCAACGAATGCAGCAAGTGTTGCGTAGTTTGTGTCTTTATTTTCGCTAATAAACGCATCAGCTGAAGATAATACATCGTCGCTTTCAACAAGCGCTGTATATGA
Source organism: Pseudoalteromonas sp. 78C3 (assembly GCF_002836695.1). Classification (NCBI taxonomy): domain Bacteria; kingdom Pseudomonadati; phylum Pseudomonadota; class Gammaproteobacteria; order Alteromonadales; family Pseudoalteromonadaceae; genus Pseudoalteromonas; species Pseudoalteromonas sp. 78C3. Next base: position 17,120 of record NZ_PJAV01000131.1, on the reverse strand, counting down.
ATCTGATGCTTTTTCAGCGGTAGTAATTTGGTTTTGGTTATATGCTTTCCAGCCATATAAGCCACCTAGGCCAACAAGTATACCTAGCGCAAGTGAAATGCCGTTTTCACGGAAAAAGCGTTTAATGGCTTCTGCTTGTTGTTCTTCTGTTGAATAAATATCCATTCTTACCTCTAATGTTCGCTTAGCCGTTAATAAGCTCAGCTAATAGCGCTTTAGCTTGTTCTAATTCTAATGTGACTTGTTCTTTACGCTCGCGCAAATACTTGATGGTCACAACGCCTTTTTCTAATTCATCTTCACCAATAATTACTGCAACAAGTGCATCGCTTTTATCAGCACGTTTTAATTGTTTTTTAAAGTTTCCGCCGCCCGCATGTACCATAACGCGTAAACCCGGTACGTCTTTACGTAGTTGCGCTGCAATTGCAGGAGCTTGAATGCTTGCTTTGTCGCCCATTGCTGCTAAATATACATCAGCATTACGACGAATGTCACCTACACACTCAAGTGCTTGTAGTAATAATACTAAGCGCTCTAGACCCATTGCAAAACCAACTGCTGGCGTTGCTTTGCCGCCAAGTTGTTCAACTAAGCCATCGTAACGTCCGCCAGCACATACAGTGCCTTGTGCACCTAAACTGTCGGTTACCCATTCAAATACAGTGCGGTTGTAGTAGTCTAAACCACGTACTAACTTTTCATTAACCGTATATGAGACGCCAGCAGCGTCTAAACGTTCACATAAATTTTCAAAATGTTCTTTTGATTCAGCATCTAAATTTTCAGACAATTTAGGTGCATCAGTTAAAATTGCTTGTACGTCTGGGTTTTTGCTATCAAGTACGCGTAATGGGTTTGAATACATACGACGTTTTGAGTCTTCATCAAGCACATCAATGTGTTGCTCAAGGTAGGCTACTAAAGCATCACGGTAATCTGCACGCGCTTCGTTAGATCCTAAAGAATTTAGCTCTAAACGAACGTGGTCAGTAATACCAAAGGCTTCCCATAGTTGCGCTGTTAATAAAATAACTTCTGCGTCTATATCTGCTGTAGCAATACCAAATGTTTCTAAACCAAATTGGTGAAACTGACGGTAACGACCTTTTTGCGGACGCTCGTGACGAAACATTGGACCCATGTACCAAAGGCGTTGTTCTTGGTTGTATAGTAAGCCATTTTGGTTGCCAGCACGTACGCATACTGCGGTGCCTTCTGGGCGAAGTGTTAATAAGTCGCCATTGCGATCGGCAAAGGTGTACATTTCTTTTTCTACTATATCGGTAACTTCACCAATAGAGCGTTTAAATAAGTCGGTTGATTCTACAATAGGAAAACGAATTTCTTGATAACCGAACGATGCTACTGTCTCGCGTAAAATGTTTTCTACTTTCTGCCAAACTTGTGTATCGCCCGGCAGACAATCGTTCATACCGCGAACTGCCTGAATTTGTTTTGCCACTGATAAATCCTAAATGCTGTTTTTTTGTGTAATGAAAAATGCTTACACAACAAGAATGCTAAAAATTGACCCGTCATTATATACCCAAATGACCCCATGATGCGAGTTTCAGTTGGAATTAAAAGCGATTTAGGCAAGGCATTGATTGAAAGTAATAGTGGTTCTATTGTTAAAATCAATAACGCAGTATAAATCGCTTTTAAACCAACCCGTTGGGTGTTTCACAGACACTTACTCTCATCGTTGTTACTTTTTAAAAGGGATTGCCATTCTTGCAAAGTAACGCCTTGATATTAAGAGCCTGTGAAACGCTGAATTCTGTATCTTGGGGTCGTTTGGGTATCCACTAGCTATAAAGGTAAACGCCAAACACCGCTGTTTGGCGCTTTATGCGGTATTTATTCGACTATTTTTATGTCAATCGGTGTTTGGTTCTGCTTTTTTTCTATAAAGTCGCGTACATAACCTTCAAGCTGGTCAACAATGTTGTTGTTATCAATGCGCGCTTTTTGGCGTTCGCCATTTATATACAAACCAGAACGACGATTTGCACCGGCAAGCCCTATATCACTCACAAGCGCTTCACCTGGTCCATTTACAACGCAACCAATTACCGAAACTGACATAGGTTCGATAATATCCTCTAAGCGCTCTTCAAGTTGGTTCATGGTGCTTACTACATCAAACTCTTGGCGTGAGCAGCTAGGGCAGGCAATAAAGTTAATTCCACGCGAACGAATGCGCAATGAATTTAAGATATCAAAGCCTACTTTAATTTCTTGTACCGGGTCGGCAGCAAGTGATACACGCAGGGTATCGCCAATACCTTCGGCAAGAAGCATACCTAAACCTACTGCAGATTTAACAGAGCCTGAGCGCATGCCGCCCGCTTCGGTAATACCTAAATGCAGTGGTTGGTCTATTTCTTTAGCGAGTAAGCGATATGCACCTACAGCTAAAAATACGTCAGACGCTTTTACTGATATTTTAAATTGGTCAAAATCAAGGCGGCGCAAGATATCTACATGGCGCATTGCTGATTCTAATAAGGCTTCTGGTGTTGGTTCGCCGTATTTTTCTTGTAAGTCGCGCTCTAGTGAACCGCCATTTACACCAATACGAATAGGAATGTTGTGCTCGCGTGCAGAATCGACCACAGCTCTTATACGCTCTTCACTACCTATATTCCCCGGGTTTATACGCAGGCAATCTACACCGTATTTTGCTACTTTTAAGGCTATACGGTAATCAAAGTGAATATCTGCAACTAGCGGAATCGTTACTTGCTCTTTTATACTTTTAAACGCTTCGGCTGCATCCATTGTTGGTACTGATACACGGACTATGTCGGCACCTGCATCTTGTATTGCCTGTATTTGTGCAACAGTTGCATCAACATCCATGGTGTCGGTGTTGGTCATTGATTGCACTGCAATAGGGGCACCATCACCAATAGGGACGTTACCTACATTGATTCGGGTGGATTTTCTGCGTTTAATTGGAGATTCTGAAAACATAGCGACTACTCTGCTAGTGGTAATGTAAATTTGGCTAAACGGTTTTGAGGAAATGCAGAAACATCTACAGGTTCACCGTTTAAAGTAATGTCTACAGCGTCATGCTTACCAAGCACAACTGAAAAAGGAGGCGTACCGCTTACGGTCATAATATAGCCTGCTTTTTTAACGCCGAATGCTATTTTTTCGCCTTCGCCGTCGTAAATTTCAACCCAACTTTCGCCATTAAAGTTCATGACAATTGTGCTGCTAGCATCTTCTTGGCTTGCATTGTTAGAAGCAATAGGAGCCGTTTCTTTAACTATTTCTGGGCTTGTTGATGTTTCACTAGACGTGCTTTGTGATTCTAATAATGATTCATCGTCAATTTCGGCTTGTTGCTGTTGCTCTGAAATACTGGGTTGAGCGGCTTGGCGCTCGCTCATTTTTGAGTTGGCAACGTTTATGTTACTCGTTTGCTCTTCAATAGGTGTCGCGTTTTGCCAAAACCATAAAGCAGATGAGCCAATAACAATCGCTAAAATTAAATAGCTAAAAAACATTAAACGGCTGTCGTTTGCTTCTTTTTCTGTACGGCGTGAAAAACTCTGCATATTAGCGGGTTTAGCCGGCTCCGGTGGGGCTGGCATCATTGCTAATATAGGTGCGCTATCTACTTTTAATTCACGGCAATAGTTTTTTATATAGCCTTTAACAAAAGTAATAGGGCCGAGTAATGTAAATTCATCATTTTCAAGGCGCTTAATTTGAAGTTCAGACAGCTTTAACGGTGCAGCAATAGTCGCTATGCTAACGTTCGCTTGTTCTCTGTGATTTTTTAATATCTGGCCTACAGTTGGCTGTTCGCTCTGTGTTTGCGTATTTTCTTCATTCATAATGTGTATGAGTCTGGATCCACTAGTAAAAGTTTGTGCCCTGGTTTTAGTGCTATATCAGGACTTAATTTATTCCATCGCATTAATTCATCAATTAATACATGCCGCTGGGTAGCTATATCGTAAAGGGAATCACCAGCTTTAATTTCGTAATAAATATTTGGATCGTTTAGGTATATTTTACTTCCATTCATTACCCGATCCGACTCTTTTAGACCATTCCATTGCAGGAGCTTTTGTAGTTTAACATTGTATCGCACCGAAATGCTAAATAGGTTTTCGCCAACAGCAATTACGTGAAATGGCACGCGTAAAGGCGATACTTTAGGGTTAAGCATTGGGATCTCTGTTTTTTGTACTGCTTCGTAACTTTTAAATTCAATATCGGCATCATTTTGATAGCTGCTATTTTCAAATACAGTTGTATTTTTAGTCGCTTCGTAGAATACCACGTCACTACTATTTTTTTGAGCGGTAACTGCAGGAACTGAATTACTATAGTTACTAGTTTGCTGCGAATTAAACTGGCCTGTTTTAGGTGCGCCAAACGAAATTATTGTTACCTCGTCATCGGCTTTAGCTGGTTGTTTTGTTGCTATAACTTCTTTTTGAGGTTCGTAAACGGACTTAGCTTTTTTAGGTGCAGCTACTACGGAATCTGCAGAGTCGTGCTCAGTAGTAAGTGCAAGCATAACAGCCGATGTATCGGTAGGGTTGCTTGGTGCGACGACTTTAGGAGCTTCTTCTTTTTGGGTTGTTACTTGTTTTGCTATTACGGTTGCTTCGTCGGCTTGCTTACTGACCGTGTTTTGTACCGCCTTAGCTTGCTTTTCTCTTACTATAACTGGATTTACATCTTGGTTATTTGCTATTGCGATCTTTTTATCTGTTTTTTGCTCGTCGTTTGTTACCAAGCTTGTTAAACCGTCTTGTAGTGAACGTTTCTTTCTGATTACTTTTATTTTTGGTTTTGAACTAACGTGCGCGCCGCTTTCGTCGTTTTTTAGTTCTTTTAACTGCGCTTTGCGGTATTTTTCTCGCAGTATTTCAAACTCATTAAAACGTGTTCTTTTCTCTTTTAATGCATAGGCTTCGTTACTGCTAGAGTAAGTTTGTAAAATAGTGCTGGAAATTTTTTCAGCCTCTTCTATTCTGCCCATTCTGTTTTTTACAAGGTAGCTAAGCATTAATGCGCGAGAAGATACTCGACCTGTGCTTTCGTAGCGTTTTAAAAGTTCACTGGCTTTGTATAAGTCACTTTTTGCGTAATACAGCGCTGCTAAACTAATTAACGTAGATGTACGCTGAGAGCTGTGATTAAGTGCCTGTTGAAAATAACTTTCTGCATTTTCGAAATCATCAAATTCAATAGCACACAAGGCTAAATTTTCGTAACTTTCGGCAACGCGAATATAACTTGGTACTTCAATGGCTTTTAAAAATTGATCAGTTGCACGATCGTATTCATCAATGCCACATAAAAACACGCCGTAGTTATTAAGCGTATTAGGGTCGTCAGGCTTTATTTCGAGTGCTTTTTGGTATGCTTTATCAGCTAGCGGGTTCTCGCCTACTTGTTGATAGTAATAAGCAAGAGAGTAATGTACTTCAGGCAGGTCAGGAGCAAATGCAGCTGCACGTTCTAAATTGTATTTGGCTTGAGAGTTATTACCCGTTTTTAAATACTGTAAGGCTAAAGCAATTCGTGTTCGTGCTGCGCCAGTATTATTAATTTTATTTTCGACGACGGGCTTATTACTGCCGTTATAACTACTTTCGCTAACACAGCCACTTAAGGCAAGTGTTGATAGTGTTATAGCAAGTATAGATCGCATTACCTTATCTCTTTATTTTTAGTCCATGGCGCCTATCTTACCTAAAACCTTTGTTGTTGCATCATTTATTTAAAAATAAACAACTTAACCACCCTACATGACTAATTCACATAGGGTGGTTACAGATTATGCTTGGTGGATATTAACGCTAATTGCGTTATCGTCACGCATTTTCTTTTTAGCTAAACGTTTAGTACGGTCAACTACATCACCTACTAACTGTCCGCAAGCAGCGTCAATATCGTCACCGCGAGTACGACGCACAATACAGGTAACGCCTGCTGCTTGTAATACTTTTGAAAAACGGTCAATACGGCTATTGCTTGAGCGCGTGTATTCATTACCCGGGAACGGGTTAAACGGAATAAGGTTGACCTTACAAGGTGTGCCTTTTAACGTTTGCACTAATGCATGCGCCTGATCGGTGCTGTCGTTAATACCGTTAAGCATCACGTATTCAACCGTTACATCTTTATTTGCTTTTGAGCCATCGATATAACGACGACACGAGGCTAAAAATTCTTCAATAGGGTACTTTTTATTAACTGGCACTAAAATGTCACGCAGTGCGTTATCGGGTGCGTGAAGTGAAATAGCCAGTGCTACGTCAATTTTCTCTTTTAGTAAATCAAGTGCAGGTACAACGCCTGAAGTACTTAATGTTACGCGGCGCTTAGATAAACCAAAGCCCCAATCGTCCATCATTAGTTCCATTGCTGGCACTACGTTTTTAAGATTAAGTAAAGGCTCGCCCATACCCATCATTACAACGTTAGTTACTGGGCGCTTTTCGCTATGACCATCAAGGCCTATATCTTTAGCTACACGCCAAACTTGACCAATAATTTCAGATACTTTTAAGTTACGGTTAAAGCCTTGTTGAGCGGTAGAACAAAAAGTACACTCAAGAGCACAACCCACTTGTGATGATACACATAACGTAGCGCGCTCTTTTTCAGGGATCCAAACGGCTTCTACTTCTTGGCCGCCTTCCAGAATAAGTGCGTACTTAATAGTACCGTCGCTTGCTTGTTGGCGCACAGTGATTTCTGGCGCTACAATTTCGCACTCAGCTTTAAGTTTTTCTTTAAGCTTTTTGTTTACGTTGCTCATATCGTCGAAGTTATCTACGCCAAAATGATAAATCCATTTCATCACCTGGTCACTACGAAACGGCTTTTCACCGAACGATGCAAATAGCTCGCGCATTGCTTCTCGGTTTAAATCTAATAAGTTAATCTTTTTTTGCTCGGTCATGAAACAACCTCAATCGGTGACGGTGGAGATAAAATTTACGAGGACGAATTGTACACAATTCACTCACTTTAATCATTAAGTAAAACATCATGAGTTTCTGATTAATACTTTACGTAATGACTAAAAAAGGGCCCGAAAGCCCTTTTCAATATGTTAACGAATTCGAATTAACGAGTACGTGAACAAAGCTCTTCGTCAGCGAAGAAGTACGCGATTTCGCGAGCAGCAGATTCAACAGCGTCAGAACCGTGAACAGCATTTTCGTCGATGCTATCAGCGTAGTCTGCACGTAAAGTACCAGCTAGTGCTTCAGCAGGGTTAGTAGCACCCATGATTTCACGGTTTTTAAGAACAGCGTTTTCGCCTTCAAGAACTGTAACCATTACTGGACCAGATGTCATGAAAGATACTAAAGCACCGAAGAAAGGACGTTCGCTATGTTCAGCGTAGAAACCTTCAGCTTTCTCTTGTGAAAGGTGAACCATTTTAGCTGCAACGATTTTAAGGCCAGCAGATTCGAAACGGTTGTAGATAGCGCCAATGTGGTTTTTAGCAACTGCATCAGGTTTTACGATTGAAAAAGTACGTTCTAAAGCCATCTTTATGCTCCAATAATTTTAAGTAAAAGTGTGAATATTAACGGGCGCGAATTATACGCGTTTTAAGTGAAAAATCCTAATTTTATTAAAAACCAGTTTGGTTGCCGTTTTGTGATCTCGATCAAACGCAAATTATTGACCGCATTTATACTGCCGCGCTTCTGTTTACTTATTTGTTAATGACTAATCTGAATTCTGCTTGGGATAGATTTATTTTTCAGAGTTTAGGTTAACTACTTATGCAACTGGCTTAAACCCAGTTTGATGTATGGAGCGCACATGTCACCCGTTATTTCTTCAATGCCTTTTATTCCTGAATTATTATGCCCCGCAGGCAGTTTAAAAAACATGCGCTACGCGTTTGCTTATGGCGCAGATGCGGTTTATGCGGGGCAGCCTCGTTATAGTTTGCGTGTGCGTAATAATGAGTTTGACCTAGACACTCTGAAAGTAGGCATTAGTGAGGCGCATGCGCAAAATAAAAAGTTTTATGTGGTGTCTAATATTGCGCCGCATAATGCCAAAGTTAAATCGTATTTACGTGATATAGAACCGGTTATTGCGATGAAACCCGATGCGCTAATTATGTCAGACCCTGGTTTAATTATGCTGGTTCGTGAAAAGTGGCCGACTATGCCGGTTCATCTATCAGTGCAGGCAAATGCAGTTAACTACGCAAGCGTGCAATTTTGGGCAAAGCAGGGAATTGAACGCGTTATTTTATCGCGGGAGCTGTCGCTCGAAGAAATAACCGAAATACGCACACTCTGCCCAGACACCGAACTTGAAGTATTTGTACATGGCGCACTGTGTATGGCGTATTCGGGGCGTTGTTTGCTCTCTGGTTACATAAATAAGCGCGATCCAAATCAAGGCACGTGTACTAATGCATGTCGTTGGGATTACGATGTAAAACCTGGTGTTGAGAACGAAACCGGCGAAATGGTGCATAAAATTGACCCCAAACAGGTGATTCCTACACTGGGTGAAGGCGCGCCAAGTAACGATGTATTTATGCTAGAGGAACAAGGCCGCCCTGGTGAGTACATGCCTGCATTCGAGGATGAGCACGGCACCTATATTATGAACTCAAAAGATTTACGCGCTGTGCAATACGTAGAGCAGTTAACAAAAATGGGTGTACATAGTTTAAAAATAGAAGGGCGTACTAAGTCATTTTATTATGTAGCGCGCACAGCACAAGTTTATCGCAAAGCAATAGACGACGCAGCTTCGGGTAAACCATTTGATACTAACTTATTTAAAACACTCGAAAATCTAGCACATCGTGGTTATACCGAAGGCTTTTTAAAACGCCATGCCCATCAAGATTATCAAAATTATGAATACGGTCATTCGGTATCAACTAAGCAGCAATTTGTGGGAGAAGTACTTGAGCGCTGCGAAAATGGATTAGTTGAAATAGACGTTAAAAATAAATTTTGTACAGGTCACTCCTTAGAGCTTATGACACCACAAGGTAACATTACTTTTAAGCTTGAATATATGGAAAACAAAAAGGGGGAAACTATTAGCGATGCTAAAGGCTCTGGTCACATTGTAAAAATACCGCTAAATGAAGGCATCAACTTAGCGCACGCTATTTTAATGCGTAATCTTGAGGAACAACAAGATACTCGTAATCCATTTAAACAAGCTGTTTAGCTACAGCTGAATATAGTTTTTTCAAAAAACTCGGGGTTATAAAAACCCCGAGTTTGCGACTTTATTTAAAATAATATTAATTATTTTTCAAGTTGCTTTAGCTTATCTCTTCGCTCTTTACGTTTTTGTTTTAATGTTTTGCTTGCATGTTTTTTAGGTTTTTCTTTACTCATTACAAATAACTCCAATTAAATATATAAAATTAATAAATAAAAATTGAAATAATTTACTCTATATTTCCTCCTTAATATTAATGGCTATTATTTCCCAAAGGTGGGATTCCCCAGCTTCTTTATATTCAATAATATGATTTATTTTATGCCCTAAAAGAGCGACCCCAAGAGGAGAGTGAAATGATACGTCACTAATAAAGTGCCTTCGTTGGCTTGGAGGCACTAAAGTTATGCGGCGCTTAAAACCGGTGGTTATATTTTTAATAACCACCGTGCTATTAATTTGTACATGCGGATTGAATTTTGACCAAGGCCGCTGTGAATACTCGACTTCTTGTAGTAAATACGCAAGCTTCAGCGGTTGTAATAGTACCGCTGCGTCTGTGAAGTTATTTTTAGACAGGAAAGATTTTTTACGCTCGAACAGAAAAGAAAGCACGGACTAATCCCCACAAAAACTAAATCGAATTTAAATATATAAAGGTACAGTGTAACTGCCGAGTGTAAGGGTTACACTCGGCTTAAATTCCGAAGGTGGTATTTGTTTTTAGCAGGTATGTGATTAAAGTAAACATATTATCCTCTTTGTTTAAATCAATCATATTGAGTTTAAAAATAAAGTCAATTGAGTTTTAGGTTAAAAATATATTGTCGATAAAATGACAGTTTAAAACTGTTTTTTATGTTTTTATAAATTCGTTTTTTTCACTAAATTGTTGTTATCTCTGTGTGTTAGTTGCTCACTATGTGATTGAAGCTAAGCGACTAAATAGTTAAATGCTATTTATGGGATCTATAGTGCCACTTATGCCTGTTTATAATATTTATAGATTAAATATACTGGTGTTGTTGTTTATTAAAGTGTAATTGTGTGGCTAGTATTTTATTATGTGAAGCCTAAGCTGCTTATTTTATAGAGTAGAAGCTAGGTATCGGGTAACGCTCTTGTAGTGGCTAGGTGCTTTACTGTTGAACCTTTATGTAATAGTCATTGCATTCAACAATGTTAAATAACCACTTTTTATTCGGGTTTATCAAAGTAAATTATAAAGGGTCTCACTTATATGTGGATAATTTTTGCATTACTCGCCACTGTTTTTTTTGGTGCGCGAGGAATAATGTACCAATGGACGTCACAAAAAAAGATTAATCGTAATCTATTATTATTCGGTGTTTTTTTTGTGGGATTTATAATTAGTGCGCTAGGTACTGTGGTGTTTGAGCACACATGGTACGGCTGGGCTGATATTACGGTTGGGCTCGCTTTAGGTTTTGGATCTTTTGCGGCTAATGGGTTTTTGCACAAAGGGTTTTCGGTTGGGAAAGCGTCTTTAATTAGCATCCTGTCGGGGTTAACGCCTTTATTTGTACTTTTATTTGCCTTTTTATTATGGCAAGAAACCTTAACTGTTATTCAATTAATCGGCTTTTTTATTATTTTTGGCGGCCTTTATATTATTCGCTACTCCAGCGATATCTCATTAAGTAATTTACAAGGCGCGCAATGGGGATTACTCGCGGCACTGTCTTTTGCATTTAATGATTTAATGGGGAAGCAATCAACGCTTCTTGAGGCTGATACGTTTGCAACTTTAACGTCTATGTTTGGTTTTGGTAGCTTTCTTTTTGCCGTTAGTTGGTTAGTAAAGCGTAAAAAAATGCTAGCAGAGCAAGGCTCTTCTCAAGCGTATTGGTCTGCCGGTAAAACATTTTCGTGCGGGTTACTTATTGGTTTAACAAATGTAGCTGGCATGGTTGCAATAATATCGGCTTTTGCTATTGGTAATACAGGGCTAGTTTCAGCGATTTCAGGTATGAATATTTTAATTATTTTGTTGTATTCACGCATCATTCTAAAAGAGTCTTTTACACGCCAAGAAGTTATAGGATTAACAACGGCATTTTTAGGTGTAATCGTACTAAGGCTTAGTTTTTAAAAGATGAATTAGCTTAATTACTTTGCTGTGAAAAGCCTACACTGCTACATTTTAGTGAAGTGTTGCAGTGTATGCTCTATAAGTAATCGCACTCGATAAGGGATTTGTTTTCTGTCGCGATAAAGCATAGAAAATGGCTGCCCTTTGCTTTGCCAATCAGGAAGAATGTGTTTAAGCTTTCCGGCTTTAATAAGTGGTAATGCTATATAATCAGGGATGTAGCTAATACCCACACCAGACTCAACTGCTTGTTTCATCATTTGAATTTCATCAACTTCTAATCGAACATGTGTGTTTGGGTTGAAGCTATATTCCTCGTTCGTGTGCTGATTTTTTAATTGCCACGGTACCAACCCAACGCACGTAATTTTTGGTTGCTCTTCTAATTGCTCAGGATGAGTGATGGATTGATAATCATAGTCAGGATGAGCACACAATACATTATGAGTAAGCTTAAGCTCCCTAATAACCCAATTATCAATGGCAGGATTTCTTACTCTAAACGCTATATCAATCCCTTCTTTTTCAATATCAATAAGGTTATTTGAAAAGCGTAAATCTAGTTGAATATCGGGATACTGCAGTAAAAAATCACAAAAAATAGCACTTAAAAAATGTTTACCCATGTAAATGGGTGCACAGATCCTAATTTTCCCTTTAGGTTGGTCTTTCTCATCACAAAGTGCTTGCTCTATACACTCTACTTCATCGAACAGTTTACGATAGCGATCGTAATATAACTCGCCAGTATGCGTAAGTGTAACTCGATGGGCATCTCGATTTAGTAACGTTAATTGCAGAGCTTGCTCTAATAAACGTATTCTACGGCTCAAAGTTGATAGTGACATATCAAGGCTTATTGATGCTTTTTTAAAGCTACCTAGTTTTACTATGGTGCAAAAGTAACGTAAATCATCGAGAGAATAATTAGCTGCCATCAGAACTACTTTATTGTTTAGGATGTAGACAATATTAACAGCGACGCTTTAAAATTTCATTAGAGAAGCCAGAAGTTTTTATTGATAAAGATCAACAAAGAAAAAGTCAATAAAATGCATAATTTAACGCTGTTAATCATATAATTTAAAATAAAGCAGTAAATGCTCTATTTTTTCATTTTTTGTTTTATAGGACTTTAATTGGAAAGGCTAAAAAGTGGCTCTACTCATAAATAGTAAATGCATTAACTGCGATATGTGTGACCCAGAGTGCCCTAATGAGGCTATTTATATGGGCGCTAAAATATACCAAATAGATGCTAGTAAATGTACTGAGTGTGTAGGGCATTATGATAAACCTACTTGTGTAAGTGTTTGCCCTATTGACTGTATAAAGCCCGATCCTAATAAGCGTGAAAGTTTAGGTGAGCTGGCTGATAAGTTTGTGCTGCTAACGAACTTATAACTTGTTCAGGTATTTTGCTAAGCCGCTTTTTACTATCGGCTAAAAACTATCTACATTACTTATTTAGCTTGTAGCTAAAGTCCGCCGTCATGCATTTTTAGTTTCAATCAAATTTTATTACCTTCATTAATTATCAATTATATTGTGTTACCTTAAGGCTTTATAAACTCAAGTATTAATCTAAGTTTTAGATTGCATTCTATAGGAGTCTATTTTGCATATAGGTATTAACGCTATTCAGGCTGTATCTTCAAAACAAGCAATATTTATTAATGATGAGTGCCGAGTATTTGTAATTGGCGATCTTGATGGTGATTTACCTGCCTTAAAAAACGCACTTAATAACGTAAATTTTAACCCTGAAAGAGATACTTTGTTTTGCCTAGGCGACTTTGTTGATCGCGGGGATAAAACATATGACTTATTTACACACTTACAAGCCATTAGGGCATGTATGATATTAGGTAATCATGAGCATTTAATGTTGGAATCATTATTAAGTAATGATAAAGCGGCTTTTAAATTATGGACTGACAATGGTGGCAATTGGCACAAGTCGGTATCGAGTGAAAAGCTCAATGTTATGTGCGATGAGTTACTAACTAAACCTCTTTCAATAGTACTTGAATATCGCGGTTATAAAGTTGGGTTGTCTCATACATTTGCACAATCGTGGGATTGGGAAAATTACCCTGATGATAAATCGGTGATTGTGCAATCTTTATTGTGGGATCGCGAAGTGGTTAAACAAAATAAGGTAGTTAAAAGTCATGGAGTCGACTTTTCAATACATGGACATAACTCAACTAAAGCACCTTTCTGGGTGGGTAATAGCTATCACATAGATACCAATTATTATGGTGGAAAGCCGACATTACTCGAGCTTTCAGAGGTTATTACTACGCTTGATTAACCAAGCGCTATTTAGCAATTGTTGCTTCTTTCAAATATCATCCGGCAGTTTTGCTTTTTAAAGTATAAACTGCTGACTACCTCATCTAATTATCCCCTTCGTTTTTTTGTATACACTTTATGATGATTTTTGCACTGTAATTATTTCATTAAGCTATTAAATACCACAAAGCCGCTCTTAGTTTGTTAATTGAGAGCGGATTTGATGTGTGGGCTGGGTTTTAACTTTCATTTAATAGGTATAAATACAGTTAAAAGAGACGTTTATTTAATTTAATATTGTTGGTTAACAAACGGTTAAGTTTGGCTGTGTAGAATTGGGAGCAATTTTTGCCATTACGTGAATAATTTGCGTAAAAGGACTAACTTCTCGCTTTAGTTTTATGAGCAGATTTAAATGGAACAGCCTCTCACATGATATTAGCAAGCATATACCCTTTCCCTTTTTCAACGTTTTGTAAGTCGTCACTTTATGTATCAATTTTTTCTGCTTTGGGTTCTACGTATGCTTTTGCAGCGCAAGAAAACAAAAACTCGCAGCACACAAAAGATATGGAAGTAATAGAAGTACGTGGTATCCGTTCAAGCATGGCCGAAAACTTAGATGTAAAACGTATGTCAGGCTCTGTGGTTGATGCAATTACCGCTGAAGATATTGGAAAATTCCCTGATAAAAACGTTGCCGACTCTCTTCAGCGTGTACCTGGTGTGGTAATTGAGCGTGACGGCGGAGAAGGTTCATCAGTCAGTATTCGTGGTTTGTCGTCGGCGCTAACTTTTACACAGCTTAATGGTAATTTTATTGCGTCTTCTCCGGGTGAACCTTCCCGTTCGTTTGATTATGCTTTGTTACCGTCTTCGATGATTGAAAGTGTAGAGGTTTATAAATCGCCAGAGGCACGCTTAGATGAAGGAGGGGTTGGTGGTACTGTATTAATGCATAGCCGAAAACCTTTGAGTATGGATGTAAACTCGGGTGTATTTAATGTAGAGAGTACTTACGCTGATGTTACAAAAGAGTATGAACCACAGTTTACGGGTTTATATTCATGGAAAAACGACAACGAAAACTTTGGTGTATTAGTTGGCTATACGTATCAGGAACGAATAAACAGGACACTTTCGGGCGGAACTGATGCAAATGTATGGCGCTACACTGGCGGTGGACAACCTACAGATATAAACGGTAACGCAGTTAATAACAATAATGGTTGGGATACTATTAATGATGCAAACGGCAACAGTTACGATGGAGTTTGGTTTCCACAAGTTGTGCGAGGTTCAGTTCTTAACGAAAAACGTGAGCGCGAAGGAATTCAAGTTAGTACACAGTGGCGACCAACAAATCGTTTAGAGCTTGGATTTAATTACTTTGGCTTTACACTCGGCCAAGACAGAACTGAATCTGTGATTGATATACCTGAGTGGTCTTTAAATTCTGATTTTTTAACTGATGTAAATCTTGATGAGTCGGGAAGTATTGTTACAGGTATGCAATACGATGCGATGGCAAGCGGTATTGAAAGTGATATGCAGTTTCCGTGGATGCGCGGCAGTTATGTACGTGAAGAATCCACCTCCGATACCTTTGATTTTAATTTAACTTATGAAGGCGATAATTTTAAAGCGCGTTTTGTTGTGGGTAATACAAAATCAGAAGGGGGGCCGGAAGAAAGCTGGGAAGCTGCATATAAAAGTTCAAACGCGGGCGAAAACGCCACTGCTATTCAAAATGCTGCTCAAATGGCAGGCTGGTCACTCAACCAAAATAATGTATCACTTAATATTGACCCTAATACACTAGCTAACTTGCAAAGTGGAATTGGAGGCGGTCGTGATGCGGGCTCTTCAAACTCAAGTTTTGTACGCAGTGAGTTAGAAGAAGATTATTACCAAGCTGATGTGGATTTTTATGTTGATTGGGGCTTTTTAAAAACAATTAGAACCGGTGTCAAATATCGTAACTCCACGCTTCATCGTGAAACTGGCAATACCTTCTTTTTAGATCCTAATTTTGATATTACTGCGGGCGAAGCAAGCGAGCAAGGTATTACGCGTTTCGACAGCTACCAATGGAATGGTGGAATGCCATTAGCTCAAAATGTATTTACTAGTGAGAGTAATATTGTTGGTGGTTTTGGTATAAACCAAATGCCAAGTATCGACTGGGATAAATATCGCGATATGGTCACTGCTAGCTATGTACCTTATACACGTATTGAAGATAACTTTGTTTACGACATTGAAGAGAAAATATCTGCTTTTTATATTCAAGGTGATTTTGAGTTTAGTGAAGTAAGAGGTAATTTGGGCGTGCGTGTTGTGCAAACAAAAACACTTACTTCATCTACTGACTTATATACCTACCAATTAGATCACACAAATGACGAAACAGGCGAGCCAGTAACTGGTGACGCACGCTTTGTAGAAGACTATCAATTAGTCACTCAAGAAAACGAAGACACTCAAATACTACCAAGCTTTAATATAGCGTGGGATGCAACTGACGATTTAGTTATTCGGGCGGCAATAGCAAAAGTAATGTCTCGTCCTGATTACAGCGATTTAGGTGCGCAGCAGCGTATTACGTTTGTATCGGATGAATGGGCAAATGATAGAGCTGCATTTAATGAACAGCCAGGTTTTAGCGGCAGTGGTGGTAATAAAAACTTGAAGCCATTTGAATCGGTGCAAGCTGATTTATCTATTGAGTATTATTACAGCGAGGGTTCTGCTATTGGATTGGCACTTTTTCATAAGAAAGTAGATACTTTGTTGTGCCATTGGTAATTGATGTAGAGCAAAACTTTGCCGGTAAAAATAATATAGTAGATGCAGGAACCATTAATATAGCTCCGTATAGCACTGTAGGTAATGGTACCGATGCAATATCTAAAGGCGCGGAAGTATTTATCCAGCATGCCTTTGATAATGGCTTTGGTTTTTACGCAAATTACACCTATAACAAAACCAATAAAGCAGATGTAACAGTAAATGGTGAAGAGTTTGGTCAGTCGGCATTAATAGGCAGTGCAAAGTATCAGTACAACACCTCTGTTTATTATGAAGGTGACGCTTTTAATATACGTGCTTCATATAACAAACGAGGGGAGACAGTATTAGGCCTTAATAGTGGGTTAAATGTATATCAAGACCCGTACGAGCAAGTTGATGTTAATGCATCGGTTAATTTGTATGAAGGGCTAAGCTTAACAGCTGCTGTTATTAATTTAACTAAGTCGGAATCGGTAACGCGTTTAGGTGATGATACAGATGCACGATTACTTAACTCAAGCTATTCAGGGCGACGCTATTACGCAGGCTTTAATTATAGTTTTTAATTAACTGCATACGTAATACTTTATTAAACGCCAACTAAAAAATGTAGTTGGCTTAGCCTAACAGCACCTAATATTGTAGTTTTATGTATGCACGTAGTTTAACTGCTCATATGTTGGTTGTTTAATAGGCAAAAAAAGCT
>NZ_PJAV01000130.1:0-43157 GCF_002836695.1 Pseudoalteromonas sp. 78C3 | reverse complement strand
GCAGCTAGTAATCCAAGTTGGCTATGCCTAACTCTGATAAGAGCTTCATGTTCTAAAATTTCCCCGCTAGAGAGCTCAAATAAAGGCTGGAAGAATAATATAAATTTATTCTTTTTAATATTTTCGATAACTTGCTTACTAGAAAGTGGTTTTTCTTGACAGTAATTTAACGCTAAGCGGTGAGAATGCTGCACTAAGCTGTTTTGCGATAGCATAAGTGCTGATTTTGCTAACTGATAAACCGCAATTTTATCTGCGCCTAATCGATAGTCGCACGCACCTATTTTAATGTTTTTATGAGTCATACTTTTTTGATGATTCTGGCATAGTAAAAACACACTTTTATGGAGCTTTTCAACGTAGCTATCTAACTCGGGAATAGGAATGTGTGGCAAGGTTACGGCCAAGTAACTGGAATTTAGTATTTTTACCGACACATCTTTAAATTCAGTCAATTTTCTAGTGATTAACACTTTAAAAATAGCTTCTTTATCGGTTTTCTTATCAAAGTTACATTCAATGAGTAAAAATAAGCTATGTGATGCTGTATTACCCCCATACAAAGAACTTAATTCGCATTTTTTTACTTGTTTAATTAATCGTATTTTATTTTGTTTTTGTTTAATAATTTTAGTAGGTTGTATCATTGTATTTTTAGGCGTAATTTTGCGGCTTACATTCAATAACCCCCACCAGCGATAAGACCAGCTAGCTGCGCCTAATATGATCAAGTTTAGCAATATAAATAAGTAACTTTGTGTTACCCAAGCAGGATAATGATAGAGGCTCAAACTTAATGTTTTGTAAGAAAAAACTTCGCGCTCTATATTCACTAAATGCCTAAAATGCTCTGCAGGCTTTGGCACTTCCAACACAAAACCTTCACTTTTAGCTAATGCGGCCAACACTTCATTGTTTATAGAAGGAGATAAATTCAGCTCGTAAACTTGTTTAACGAACTGCTGGCCAGAAGCATGAACTTTTTGATGTAATGCATCATTTAAAATAAAATTAAAACTAATAAGTATCATCAAAAATAAGACAAAAGAGATACCTTTGAAGTACTTTAAAAGCCAGAGTTTACTCTTTTGCATAGCCTGCCACTCGTTAAATTATTAACTAAAGTGTTGTTCAATATCTATAGAAGTACAAGGTCGTAAAGCAAGTTTAAACATTTATTACTACATTCAATAAAAAGCCTCGGATAAACGAGACATAATAGTTTAAATTAGTTAGGTATTAGATAAAAGCCTACATGGGGGCTGTTTAAAAGTCTGTGTCATTTCAGCATTATTAAATAGATGGACTGATAATTAATTTAATTGCTCATACATAATTTTACTTCGCACTAATTGAGCGAGTGTTTTAGCACCTAATTTTTCCATTACATGAGAGCGATGAACTTCAACTGTGCGTTCACTAATACTAAGATCGCACGCGATTACTTTATTCATTGCCCCATCAGTCACTCGTTCAAACACTTCACGTTCTCGACTCGACAACGATTCAACATTAATCTTATTTTTATGCTTATCGAGTGATTTTTCATGTTGTTTTTCATCAAGTACCAATGCCTCATTAATACGGTCAATCAAGTGCTGTTCATTAAATGGTTTTCTAATAAAATCAATTGCTCCTAAACGCATCGCTTCTACAGCCATCGGGATATCACCATGCCCGGTAATAAATATTATTGGTAATGAGCAATTTAAATCTTTAAGTTTTTGTTGTAGCTCTAAACCACTCATTTTAGGCATGCGTATATCCAATACTAAGCAACCAGCCATGGTTTCATTATATACATCCAAAAACGCAGCGCCTGAACTAAAGCTCTGAGCGTCAATATCAATAGAGTCTAGTAGTATTTCAAGCCCTTCACGAATACCTTCATCGTCATCAATTATAAAAACGCTTTGCTTATCGCTCATAAACGACTCCTCTATTATGTGTTGGCAAAGTAAACATAAAAATAGCTCCTGTTGGCTTATTGTCATAAAAGTGAATATGCCCACCATGTTCTTCAACAATGCTTTTAGATATAGATAGACCGATGCCTGTGCCATTTTCTTTGGTTGATGAAAAGGGTTTAAATAACTTCTCTCTCATTTCTTCAGGTAACCCTGCACCGGTATCAGCCACTGATATCTCAACATATTTATCTTCATTCAATTTTATTTCGAGCTCTATTTTTGAATCATTTTTATAAGCATTTAACTGCATAGCTTCCATACCATTGCGTAATAAATTAAGAATAACCTGCTCTATTTGCACCCGATCAACAAACACATCAATTTGTTCATCACATGTAATTATTCTGACAGTAATATTGCGAAGTCGCGCTTCTGATTCTGCTAGGTTTGTTACTTCTTTTATTAAAAATATACAATCAATGACTTCTTTTGATCGTTGCCCTTTTTTGGTCATTAACTGCATACGCTCAATAACGGCTCCCGCTCGACGAGAGTGTAAACTTAGTTTTTCAAATATTAAGGGGAGTTTGTCAAACCTCCCTTTCTCACAAAAGTTTTTTGCCGTCTGAGAGAAAAGAGAAATAGCCGTCAGAGGTTGATTTATTTCATGTGCAATTCCTGCTGCCATTTCACCCAATGCATTGACCCTTTCGGTATGCGCTAATTGTTCAGTATGAAGCCGGGCTTGGTCTTCTGACGCACGTTGCTTGGTAATATCTCGAATCAAACCTACAAACATTGTACTTTCATGATTCTGTATTTCACTTACAGATAAGTGAATTGGAAATGTTGTGCCATCTTTATGCTTAGCTACAAGCTCACGACCCACACCAATAATATGCGTCTGCTTCGTTTTTAAATATTGAGCTAAATGCTGGTCATGGTTTTTACTAAATGATGTAGGCATTAATATTGTTACGTTTTTATCTTTTACTTCATCTGAGGCATAACCAAACATAGCTTGCGCAGCAAAATTAAAACTTTGTATAAGCCCGTATTGATCAATGGTAATAACGGCTTCAACAACTGAATTTACTACCGCATCAGAGAAAGCATAACTACTAATTAGGTCAGCTTCAGCCTGCTTAATAGAGGTAATATCATTAATAAATCCTTCAATAATAACTTCACCATTAAAAATAGAACTAACCGGTCCTCCTTTTTCCCACACTAATTTGATCCCACTATTTTTGGTATTAATTCTATATTCAAGTTCAAAGGAGCGTTTTTCTTTGACAGCCTCTGTAAGTGACGCCTGTACCCGCTCATAATCATCTGAATGTATTATTTCCCTCCACAGCATTCTATTTTTTTTAAACTCAGCTCGAGAATAACCAGTTAAACTTTCGCACCCATCACTAACCAGTATCATAGGCCAGCTCATAGTATTAAAAGACTGATATGCCATGCCGGGAAGATTTTTTAATAAATATTCAATCTTATAACGCCCGTCTTTTATTTTACTGCGTGCAAATAAATAAGTATAAGCAGCCAACACAATTAAAAAAGCAATAAAAATACCAAGTGAAATTAAAATTCTCATGATTTTATAGTGAGCAATATACAAAAACTCATCACTGGGCGATATGCTTATCTCCCACTTATGACCTTGTAAATCATAGGATGCTTTTTTATCCCAAATGCTTGTAACAGGAAATGAATTTGTTTGATCTGAATATACTTTTTGCCCATCAATAAACAGCGTAAAATGATATTCCTTAAGTAAAAATGCAGGTACAACTGCCTTAATGTAAGGTTCAAAAATCAACGCACTTGCAATAAAACCCTCTAGTTTTTTATTGGTGTTAAAAACAGGAATATATATTCCGATACCCTCTCCACCATAAATAGATTGCAAAGGTGTTGTGACGACTGCTTGTTCTGTATTTTGTGCTTTTATTGCGGCTAACAATGCAGGCAGATTTAATGCCAAATTAAAATCGATGGCGATCTCATTACCTTGCTTTGGTATTATTTTTCGCACATGTAATGATCTATCAATCCAACCTATGGCTTGATAGCCATGTTGCGAATCGTACAATGTTTTACTGATTACTTCCCAATCACCTTGTGGCATATCGCTTGATATAGAAGACAACTTAGATAACTCTGACAGTGATGTTATTCGCTCTTCCAAGTCATCTTTAAGCAGTGTTTTAATACCTTGGGCAGTATTTTGCGTTACTCGTTCAATATGGATTCGCTCTTGGGAATCTATATGAAATACTATAAAAATCATTAAACACGTAACCAGTATTCCTACCATTATTGCGTACAATAAAATAGCTAATTGGGATGAGGAAAATACTTTCGATTTTTTATCACTGTAATTCATGATGAATTTAAACTAGCGCCTCGTTGATTAATAACTAATGCGTTTACCCACTACGCACTGCATTATTTTATAATCCGTTATCACTCCCATCCGCGTCAAGGATTAACTGAGTGATTAAAAATAAATAAATCAAACAGTTATACTTTCAAGATGTGGATTCCCACATGTATTTACGTAACACCACGAATAGCCTCACTTTAGTACTTGTTTTACCATAATTATACACGCAGCTTCTAAGCGTTATTAATTTTAAAATAAGAGTCTTATTTAATTTAACTGAGGATATTATCATGAGCTATGCAACAACAAATCCATATACAGGTGAGGTTATAAAAACTTTTCCTGATGCTACTGATGCTGAAATTACTCAAGCAATAGAAAATGCCGATTCTGCATTTCAATCATGGAAAAAAACACCTTTCTCTTCTCGCGCTAAAATAATGCAAAAAGCGGCTGACTTATTACGTAAAGATGTAGTTAGTTACGCCAACTTATTAACTTTAGAAATGGGTAAAATAACATCAGAAGCAAAGGCTGAAGTTGAATTATCCGCAGCTATTTTAGAGTACTACGCGAATAATGCTGAGAGACTTCTCGCATCAGAAAAATTACCCGTTGCAGATCCAGCTGAGGGCGAGGCAATTATTATCCATGAACCACTTGGTGTATTGCTTGCCATTGAGCCATGGAATTTCCCGTATTATCAAGTTGCTCGTATTATTGCGCCGCAATTGTCAGCGGGTAACACTATGCTACTAAAACATGCGGGTATTGTTCCACAATGTGCAGCAGCATTTGAAGCACTTATGCTCGAAGCTGGTCTGCCAAAAGGCGCTTTTAAAAACCTATACGCCGCACATTCCCAAACAGAAATGATCATTTCTCATCCATTAGTTCGTGGTGTTGCACTTACCGGTTCTGAAAGCGCTGGTGCAATCGTTGCTTCTACCGCTGGTAAAGCACTTAAAAAGTCTACATTAGAGCTTGGTGGTGCAGATGCATTTGTTGTACTTGCTGACGCTGAAATGGAAAAAACGGTTAATTGGGCAGTATTTGGTCGTCACTGGAACGGTGGGCAAGTATGTGTATCGTCTAAACGAATGATCATCGAAGATGAAGTTTATGATGAGTTTGTTGAACTTTATACTGCTGGTGTTGCTAAGTTGCAAGCAGGTGATCCGCTTGATCCCACTACAACTTTGGCGCCATTGTCATCACAAGGTGCAGCTGATGAACTAAAAGTTAAAATTAACGAAGCGATCAAGCTTGGTGCAACAGCCACTGAAGTGGGTCCTAAAGTACCTAGTCAAGGCGCCTTTGTACAACCCACTATTTTAACGAATATTAGCGAAGATAATCCGGCTCGCAACTGGGAATTCTTTGGTCCTGTGTCTATGTTATTTCGTGCAAAAAATGAAGATGACGCAATTAGAATTGCGAACGACTCTCCATTTGGCTTAGGTGGCTCTGTATTTACGTCAAACCCTGATCATGGCTTAGAAGTTGCTAAAAAAATATCTACCGGCATGGTGTTTGTAAACCATCCAACGATGGTAAAAGCCGACTTACCATTTGGTGGTGTTCGCCGTTCTGGTTATGGTCGTGAACTAATTGGCTTGGGTATTAAAGAGTTTGTTAACCACAAACTAATCGACGTTGTTGACATTGATGCGCCATTTTAAATAGCGCAGTTTAATAAAAACCCCTTAAATATTAATAGGAACGATTATGAATAACAAAATGAAAGCAGCCGTTGTTGAGCAATTTGGCAAACCTTTAGTTCTACGCGATTTAGATATTCCATCACCTAATGCAGGGCAAATATTAGTTAAAACAGAAGCCTGCGGTGTATGCCACACAGATTTACATGCAGCAAACGGTGATTGGCCATTAAAACCAACTCCACCATTTACTCCTGGCCATGAAGGCATTGGGCTAGTTACCAAAATTGGCGAAGGTGTTACAAGCGTAAAAGTAGGCGATAGAGTCGGTGTTCCGTGGCTATATTCAGCTTGTGGACACTGTGAATTTTGCTTAAGTGCTTATGAACCAGTATGTCCTGATGCTGAGTTTGGTGGCTACACTAAAGATGGTGGTTTCGCCGAGTATATTATTGCCGATCCTAATTACGTTGCACTTATTCCTGATGGCTTATCAGCAGTACAAGCGGCCCCTATAATTTGTGCTGGTATTACAACTTACAAAGGTATTAAAGAAACCGATGCTAAACCAGGTGAGTGGGTAGCAATTTCAGGTTGTGGTGGACTTGGTCATTTAGCGATTCAATATGCCAAGGCGATGGGTCTTAAAGTGTGTGCGATAGATATTGATGACGGTAAGCTTGAACACGCAACCTTACTTGGCGCCGATGCAGTCGTAAATGCTAAAACAGATAATGCAGCAGACACCGTCAAAGAAATAACGCAAGGTGGCGCCCATGGCGTACTTATTACGGCTCCTTCCCTACCAGCATTTGAGCAAGGGGTTAATATGACCCGTAAACACGGTACATGTGTTTTAGTTGGCTTACCGCCTGGTGAGTTTCCGACGCCATTATTTGATGTAGTAGCAAATTGCATCACTATTAAAGGATCATTTGTTGGGAACCGCAAAGATATGGCCGAAGCGCTCGCTTTTGCGGCACAAGGCAAAGTTAAGGCGGATATTGAATTACAGCCTTTAAGCGCTATTAATGAAATATTTGAAAGACTCGAACATGGCAAAGTACCATCTCGTGTAGTTATTGATTTTACACTTTAAACAGTAATAAATACGGTGGATTCATGTTAGTAAATAACATATTTCATCGTATCGCTAATTCCATAACGCCCAGATACATATTAATTCCTCTTCATGGCATTTAAATCGAGGTTCGACAATGAAAATTGGTGTTCCAAAAGAAATCCACACTGGCGAGCGACGAGTCGCGACGACCCCTGATGTAGTAAGTAAATTAACAAAGCTTGGTTTTGATGTTGTCATTGAAACTGGTGCAGGAATGGCGGCTAATTACGCCGATGATGCGTATGGTGAAGCTGGTTGTAAAATAGTTAACTCAGCACAAGATGTATGGGCACAGTCTGATATTGTACTAAAAGTACAAGCACCTGAAGGTGATGAAAATACATTACTAAAAAGCGGACAAACATTAATCTGTTTTTTATGGCCGGCACAAAACCCAGAGATGCTAAAAGATTTAACTCAGCGTGGTATCACCGCCATTGCAATAGATAGCATTCCTCGTATTTCTCGGGCACAAAAAATGGATGCCCGCAGCTCAATGGCCAACATATCAGGCTATCGTGCAATTGTAGAAGCAGCTCAACATTTTGGCCGGTTTTTTACCGGACAAATTACAGCGGCAGGAAGAGTTGCTCCCGCCAAGGTACTTGTAATTGGTGCCGGTGTTGCTGGTTTAGCCGCTATTGGGGCTGCAAAAAGTATGGGCGCAATTGTTCGCTCATTTGATACACGTGCTGAAGTAAAAGAGCAAATTGAAAGCATGGACGCTGAGTTTTTAATGCTCGACTTTAAAGATGAAGACGGCTCAGGCGAAGGCGGTTACGCTAAAGTAATGAGCGATGAATTTATCGAAGCCGAAATGGCATTGTTTGCAGCGCAAGCTAAAGACGTTGATATAATTGTTACTACCGCACTCATACCCGGAAAACCAGCGCCTAAGTTGATCACCAGCGAGATGGTTGCATCAATGAAGAGCGGCAGCGTAATAGTCGATCTTGCAGCCGAACAAGGTGGAAACTGTGAATTAACAGTTCCGGGTAAGGTTGCCGTATGCCATGGTGTATCGATTATTGGTTACACCGATTTACCAAGTCGCCTTGCTGCACAATCGAGCCAATTATACAGTAATAACTTACACAACCTGTTAGCCGAAATGACCCCGGAAAAAGATGGCAAACTCTTTGTTGATATGACAAACGACGTTGTTTTAGGTGCAACTATATGTACTGAAGGAAAAATAACTTGGCCGCCACCAGCGCCCACACTATCTGCCCCCCCTAAAAAGGTTGCGGCTACACCTAAACCTACTATTGTTGAGAAAAAGAAATCGGTATTTGGACCTATTATTGGCGCCGCTATCGGTGCATTAGCATTGCTTGGGCTTGGTGGCGTTGCACCCGCTGATTTTATGTCTCATTTTACCGTTTTTGTCTTAGCCTGCTTTGTAGGTTATATGGTTATTTGGAGTGTATCGCCTGCACTACATACGCCTTTAATGAGTGTAACCAATGCCATTTCAAGCATTATTGTTATCGGTGCTTTAATTCAAATAAGCTCACCAGACGACACCATTAAATGGTTTGCCGTTTTTACCGTGTTAATTGCGAGTATTAATATTGTTGGCGGCTTTGCTGTAACACATCGCATGCTCAAAATGTTCCGTAAGTGAGGTTGTCATGATCAGTACTGGTATTGTAACCGTGGCATACATTGCTGCGATGGTTCTTTTTATTTTGGCTTTAAACGGCCTATCCAATCAAGAAACTGCCCGTAAAGGTAATTGGTATGGTATTTCAGGCATGGTTATTGCTCTTTTTGCGACTGTTTTAGGTGTTGTTACCAATAACTATATTGAGTTGATGATTGCATTATTAGTGGGTGGCAGTATTGGCTTACTTGTAGCAAAACGAGTGCAAATGACTGAAATTCCAGAGCTGATTGCTATTTTGCACAGTCTAGTCGGACTCGCGGCTATAATGGTCGGGTATGCTAACTTTGCGGATGCTTCTAGTCATTTTTCAGGAATTGATTTGACCATTCACGATATTGAAACCTATATAGGTGTTTTAATTGGTGCTATTACATTTTCAGGTTCAATTACCGCTTTTGGTAAATTATCTGGTCGAATAGGCAGTAAACCTTTAACACTACCAGGGCGACACATATTTAACCTTGTTTTATTAGTTGCTGTAGCGTGGCTTGGGCAGCAATTCGTTGTGCAGTCTGCTGTTGGTAATGGCATGTTGCCACTGGTTATTATGATAGCGCTTGCTTTAGTTTTTGGTATTCATATGGTTATGGCAATTGGCGGTGCCGATATGCCGGTTGTTATATCTATGCTTAATAGTTATTCAGGCTGGGCCGCTGCCGCGACAGGCTTTATGCTAAATAACGATTTACTCATTGTAATTGGTGCATTAGTTGGTTCAAGCGGAGCTATTTTGAGCTATATAATGTGCAAAGCTATGAACCGAAATTTTTTATCGGTAATTGCCGGTGGATTCGGTGGTAGCAATGTAAAAGCTTTACCTGCTGGGGATCAAGAACAAGGTGAAGTACTAACAATCAGTGCAACCGAAACAGCAGAGCTGCTCATGAACGCAAAAGAAGTAATGATTATTCCTGGATACGGAATGGCCGTTGCAAAAGCGCAGCAAATAGTCTCTGAACTCACAAGTAAATTACGTGAAAAAGACATTAACGTGCGCTTTGCAATACATCCTGTTGCAGGGCGAATGCCTGGACAAATGAATGTGTTATTAGCTGAAGCTAAAGTTCCTTACGACATTGTTTTTGAAATGGATGAAGTAAACGACGATTTTCCACAAGTCGATGTTTCTCTTGTGATTGGTGCAAACGATATTGTAAATCCGTCAGCACTTGATGAACCAAATAGCCCTATCGCCGGCATGCCGGTACTTGAATGCTGGCATGGTAAAGCGTCTATCGTTTTAAAGCGCAGTATGGCAACCGGCTATGCTGGGGTACAAAATCCACTATTTTTTAAAGAAAACACACAGATGCTCTTTGGAGATGCCAAAGACACGTTAGTCGAAGTTGTTGCTGCACTATAAAAGTAACGTTGCAAAGCCGTGGAGGATTCCATGGCTTTGTTATTTTTGCATTACTTAGATTTTATATTTTTGAGATCCGCTTAATTGCCGTGATTATAACTAGTTAAACTACCTATTAAACCTTTGAGTCAAATTCTATTTTAAGTTATTCAAAACAGGCTCAAGCAACGGGAGATATTACGACAGGCATTTGATATATATAATTATTAAATCACTTTAATGGCTCAGCTATTTATTTAAACAGCGGATTATAGTTTCACGTAGATTTTGCGCTTTAATAGGCTTTGCAACATGGGCGTTCATGCCAATGGATAAGTATCGTGTAATATCATCTTTCATAACATTAGCTGTTAAAGCAATTATTGGAATATTTGCGATTGCTTTGTCACTATCGCTACGAATAATTTTACTCGCCTCAACCCCGTCCATAATAGGCATATGAATATCCATCAAAATAATATCGTACAATTGTAATTTCACGGCTTGAATACATTCTAATCCATTGTCGACCAAGTAAATTTGAGCATCAGCCTTCTCTAGTATGTTTGTAACGATTAGTTTATTGATCGAGTTATCTTCCACAACCAATATTTTTATACCTGCCAGCGACGCTTCACTTACGGTGTTTACTATAGGAACTTCATTAAGAGAGTCTACTACTTTACTTTCAATCGCCTCATACAAAACACTCGTGTATACAGGTTTCTGCAAAATAGTTTTTATACTTACTTTTTTGGCTGCATTATTAAGTAAACTTTCGTCACTCATTATAAGCACAATCGTGTTGTTATAAAGTTGAGGATTAATATTGAAAATGCGTATTAAAAAAGCTTCGCTACTCATTGATGGCATTGCCCAGTCGACAATAATAACTTTAAATTTATCTTTATTGTGTTCAATAATATCAATAGCTTGTTTAGCAGATTGACAGGCCGTACATACTAGCCCCATAGCCGTTAGCTGATTTTCAATTACCTTAAGATCATCTTCATTATCATCTATAATTAATACCTCAAACGAATCAGTAAATGTTAGGTCGGGAGTGTTATCAATCAACGCTTGGTTATTCAATTTCACCTTAATCGAAGCTATAAATTCACTACCTACACCTTGAGTACTTTTTACCGTTATATCCCCACCCATCGATTGGCATAAACGCTTACTTATAGTTAAACCTAAACCTGTGCCGCCAAATTTCCTGGTTGTAGAGCTGTCAGCTTGAGTAAAAGATTCAAATAAATCGGCAAGGCTTTGCTCGGCAATCCCAATACCGGAATCCTTAACAATGAAATACAAACAAACGCTCTTAGGATCGGCTAACGATCTTTTTGATTCTATTAATACCGATACAAAGCCCTGTGTAGTAAATTTAATTGAGTTAGAGCATAAATTTAGCAGTACTTGGTTTATTCGAACTACATCACCTATTAAATCGAGCTTAACCTCTTTACCAATGACAATATCAAATGTGATCCCTTTGCTTTGAGCTAGCTCATCAAAAGTTGCTTTGATGTAGTCAACAACCAAATTTACAGAAAAAGGAAATTCCTCAAGGTTAATATTTCCAGACTCAATTTTTGAAAAGTCTAAAATATCGTTAATAACTACAAGGAGTTGATCTGAAGAATATTTAATTTTATTTAAATAATGCTCATATTCCCCGGGCAAACCTTTTTCGAGCAAAATGTTGGTTAAGCCAATAATCCCACTCATAGGGGTTCTAATTTCATGACTCATATTTGCTAAAAATTCAGACTTAGCGGATGTCAGCTTTTCGGCCTCTTCTTTGCCTTGCAACAGTTCTTCAGTACGCTGATCAACGCGAGACTCTAATCTTTGCTTTTCTTCATCAAGCTCTTTTAAAAGTTGAATGCGCCGTTGATTTAAAAACAATACGAAAACTAAAAAGCTGCTAAGAATAAAAATAATCGCAGTAGCGCTGTAAATTAATGTTTTATTTTGCTCAAAATAGGTTGGCTCGTAATAAGATATGATCGACTTTTCTGGCAAGCTTTGTGGAGCTATATCGAACTTGTTTAATTGACGCCAGTCGTAAGCGTAAACACTTAGCCCTTCACCACTGATTGCACTTAAGCTTTTATTTTCATTGTATAAAATTATCGAATCGGCAATACGTTCACCTATTTTTTCACCCGACAACACATATCCACCAACAACACCTGAGCCTAATAGTACCTCCCAATAACTAAAAACGGGCGCAGAACTTGCTTTTGCTAATTGCTCTACGAGCTGATAAGGGCTAAGGGATTTATTGTCGTAATGCCTGAAAATGGGAGTAAACAATATAATTGAATCATCTGGCGCATTTTTTACTTTAGTGAGCAGCTCTGGCATTGAAAGATCAAACCACTTCTCTACGTCTAAATACGAAAAGTCACGGTTAATAACCGAAAAGAGCCCTCGATAAAAGCTCATCCCAATATCGTTTTTTGTATCTAATATAACGATTAATTTTTTAGGCTTCATTAAATTAACAGCGCTTGCTGTTGCTTGCGCGTAATCTAATTTAGCTTGGATCACTGCTCCGTTAGTATTTTTAGGCAAACTAAATTGAGCGCCTGGTTCCAAATATATTCTTGGAGCATTTATAAAAAAGTCATCTAATTGCGATAAAAGTACTGCAGCAGAAGGAGACTGAGTAACAATGATATCGATGTGCTTATTTTTATATTTTTGTTTGAGGTAGTCCTTCATTAACTGTTTTTGATTTGCTTCATCGAATCGGTTTACATCCATATTTTCAACGAAGAGTTCATAACTAAAAGAACGTTCTATAAGTTTTTTACGCAGTCCAGAATCAACACTTTTGTGCCAAGGCATATCTTGGTTTGTTGAATTTATAAATAAAACATGAGTAACATTTGAAGAAGATTGAGCGTTTGAAATTGGACTCACAAATTGAAAAACAAGAAATAAAAATAAGATATTAGTTTTCATGTTTCTCATTGTGTAATCAAGGTGAAAGTCCTTTAATGGTAAGTGTTAACGATATATATATCAATTAAATAAAATGTAAATACCACCATAATTTAACATGTTTACTAATACTATTTCATTTTATTGCTTAATGACGATATTCATTGATAGTTCTGGGTTGCCTTCACTACACAACTCGTATAAAAAAACCCCGTAAAAACGAGGTCTAATATGAGTATTACACTAATAACTTTATATCATTTAGAACGGGATATCGTCGTCAAAATCAATGGTTGGTTCCATTGGGTTTGATGCGCCACCTTGCGGAGCACTTTGTGGTTTAGGAGCGAAACCACCTTGCTGTTGTGGTGCACTTTTTTGCTGTGGTGCATAACCACCTTGCGGCTGATATTGATTACTTTGCTGCTGTGGTGCTGGAGCCGGTTTTGGTTGTGCTGCTGGTGCGGCTTGTTGCTGCGGATTATAGCCACTTTGCTGTGCAGCTTGGCCTTGGTTATTTTGACCGTAACCACCGCTTTGTTGACCACCTTGCGGCTGATTACCTTGGTAACCACCACCTTGTTGTCCACCTTGCGGCTGATTACCTTGGTAACCACCACTTTGCTGATCGCCACCACGTGCGCCTAACATTTGCATTTGACCAGTAAATCCATCTACAACTATTTCTGTAGTGTATTTTTCTTGGCCTTGTTGATCGGTCCACTTACGTGTTTGAAGTTTACCTTCAACATAAATTTGTGAACCTTTACGACAATATTCACCAACAATTTCAGCTAATTTGCCAAAGAACACAACACGATGCCACTCAGTTTTATCAACCATTTGGCCAGTGTTTTTATCTTTATAGCTATCCGAAGTTGCTAAGGTAATATTTGCTACACCATTGCCGTTAGGCATATAACGAACTTCAGGATCTTGCCCTAAATTACCAACCAAAATTACTTTGTTCACACCGCGTGCCATGGAACCATCTCCTATAAATGTTAGATTAAACCAGCTACTTTACGTGCTTGGTCTAGGTCAAATTCTTTATCATTAATCTTTAAATAGCTGCGACTTTCATCGCGAACCACAGTTGCTTCTATTACGCCTGGTAAAGCAACTAACTGAGAAGCAAGTGTTTGAGCATGCTCTTCAGAATCTAATTTGGTCATTAAACTAATAACTTTACTTTTGGGTGGGACTTGCATTTTCCACGCAATAATAAGCCATATTAACCCAACAAGTGCCGCTGCCGCAAACACAGCTTGCGTCGTTGTAGTTTGTGCTACATAACCACCTAACATACCGCCTAAAAAGGCGCCTAAAAACTGACTAGATGAGTAGCCACCCATTGCCGAACCTTTTTGGCTTGCAGGTGCTATTCGCGATACAAGCGCAGGCATAGTGGCTTCTAAAAAGTTAAACGCCACAAAATAAAGCAGCATACACACAGCAATGCCTACTACACTATTAACCCATACCGACATTGCTAGCATACTAATAGTTAACAAGGCTACTGAGCCAATAAATGCTTGTTTTTCTTTCTCTTTTTTAATGGCTACAATCATTATTGGTACCATTAATAAAAATGCTAAAAATAGCACTGGAATATATAAATACCAGTGATGGTCGGCAACTAAGCCATCTTTAATTAATTGACTCGGCAGTACGACAAATATTGTGGTTAGCGTTAAGTGTAATAGCAATACACCTGCATTTAATCGTGCTAACTGAGGGTGCTTAATTAGTTTTTTAATGTCGCTAAAGCTTGCTAATGTATCGCCTTTGGGCGCTTTATTTACCGCATTTGGCACTAGCATAGTCACTATAAATATACCAAAAACAGCTAAAATAGCAGTCAACCAAAATACACCCGCAATACCCCACGAAGCTGCAACAATTGGCCCAAGTAGCATAGCAAAGGCAAAGCTCATTCCTATGCTCATACCAATAACGGCCATTACCTTTGGTCGTTGCTCATCGCGGCTTAAATCTGAAGCAAACGCGAGTAGTGCACTGGCTATTGCGCCCATACCTTGTAGAGCGCGGCCTACGGTAACCATTTGAATAGAGTCAGCTAATGCAGCAACTACAGAGCCAATAGCAAATACGACTAAGCCACCAACAATAACCTTTTTACGACCAATTTTATCGGATAATCGACCCATAGGTATTT
Organism: Pseudoalteromonas sp. 78C3; assembly: GCF_002836695.1. NCBI lineage: Bacteria > Pseudomonadati > Pseudomonadota > Gammaproteobacteria > Alteromonadales > Pseudoalteromonadaceae > Pseudoalteromonas > Pseudoalteromonas sp. 78C3. Next base: position 27,920 of record NZ_PJAV01000130.1, on the reverse strand, counting down.
GCAATACGGCTTGCGTTAAACCATACGCACCAATGGCAAAACCAATCCAAATAGGCGAAAAACCTTCAAGCGATTGTCCATAAATAGCCAATACAGGCATCAGCATAAACAAGCCGAGCATTCTAAATGCAAACACACTCGCCAGCGATACTGCGGCGCGTTTTTCTCGTGAATTAAGTGAAGATGCGGTCATTATCTGCGTGATCTTACTCTATGAAAAATTGAGGTTGGGATTCTACCATAAGCTTGGCAATAATTAATCGCCTATAAGTAAGGATTTTTCATTGATCAAGGATTAATATTGCTTCGTATTATGCGATACTGAGTAAATAATTTTGGTAATAAACGAGATAGCATGGAAAACATTGAAGTCCGAGGCGCCCGTACGCATAATTTAAAAGACATCAGCCTAACCATCCCACGTGATAAATTAATAGTTATTACTGGTCTATCTGGTTCGGGGAAGTCATCACTTGCATTTGATACACTTTATGCAGAAGGACAACGCCGGTATGTTGAATCACTTTCTGCGTATGCAAGACAATTTTTATCGCTTATGGAAAAGCCTGATGTAGATCACATCGAAGGCCTCTCTCCTGCAATTTCTATTGAGCAAAAATCAACGTCTCATAACCCACGATCCACTGTGGGTACTATTACCGAAATTTACGATTATTTACGACTTATGTTTGCCCGCGTTGGCGAACCACGATGCCCTACACATGATTTACCACTTGCTGCGCAAACCGTTAGTCAAATGGTAGATACTGTTTTGGCACTGCCTGAAGGCAGTAAGTTAATGCTGCTTGCGCCAATAGTAAAAGAGCGTAAAGGTGAGCATGTTAAGTTATTAGAGCAGCTATCAAGCCAAGGTTATATTCGCGCCCGTATAGACGGTGAAGTATGTGACTTGTCTGATCCACCAACACTTGAGCTTCATAAAAAACATACAATAGAAGTTGTTGTAGACAGATTTAAAGTAAAAGATGGCTTACAACAACGCTTAGCAGAATCGTTTGAAACTGCGCTTGAAATGTCTAATGGCGTTGCACATGTAGCATACATGGATGATAGCAGCGCTGAAGAAATTCTATTCTCAGCAAACTTTGCCTGCCCTACTTGTGGCTATGCAATGACTGAGCTAGAACCGCGTTTGTTTTCGTTTAATAACCCTGCTGGTGCGTGCCAAACCTGTGATGGTTTAGGTATACGTCAATATTTTGATCCTAATCGCGTAGTGCATAACCCAGAGTTAAGTCTTGCTGGCGGTGCAATTAAAGGCTGGGATAAACGCAGCTTTTATTACTATCAAATGCTACAAGCCGTTGCTGAGCATTATAGTTTTGATTTAGATGTGCCTTATCAAGATTTAGACAGCGACTCGAAAAAAATTATTTTAGATGGCTCTGGTAGCACTAAAATTGCGTTTAATTACCGTAACGACCGTGGCGATTTAATTACGCGTAATCACGAGTTTGAAGGCGTTTTAAACAACATGAATCGCCGCTACCGCGAGACAGAGTCAAACTCTGTACGCGAAGAGCTTGCTAAATACCAAACAAGCCAAGCATGTCCTAGCTGTAATGGCTCGCGTTTACGCGAAGAATCTCGAAATGTATTTATTGGGCAAACCAACTTACCTGCAATCACGTGCATGAGTATTGGTGAAGCTATGGAGTTTTTTGAAGGGTTAACGCTAACCGGACAAAAAGGCCAAATAGCTGAAAAAATACTAAAAGAAATTCGCGACCGTTTATCATTTTTGATTAACGTTGGCCTAAATTACTTATCACTTGAACGTAGCGCCGACACACTATCAGGTGGTGAGGCTCAGCGTATCCGCTTAGCCAGTCAAATTGGTGCCGGTCTTGTAGGTGTAATGTACGTACTAGATGAGCCATCTATTGGATTACATCAACGCGATAACGACCGTTTATTACAAACATTGGTACATTTACGCGACTTAGGTAACACCGTTATTGTGGTAGAGCACGATGAAGATGCTATTCGTGCCGCTGACCATATTATTGATATTGGCCCAGGCGCGGGTGTTCATGGTGGGCATATTATTGCTCAAGGAACACGCGACGATATTTTAGCAAGCAAAGAGTCTGTTACGGGCCAGTTTTTATCAGGCGTACGTAGAATAGAAATACCAAAAGAACGTCATCCAACGAACGACAAGTGGCTAGAGCTATTTGGCGCAACGGGTAATAATCTTAAAAATGTAGATCTAAAAATCCCATTTGGTTTAATGACTTGTGTGACAGGTGTATCGGGCTCGGGTAAATCAACGCTAATAAACGACACTTTGTTTAAACTTGCTCATACAGAGTTAAATGGCGCAACAACTGCCGAAGCGGCACCATATAAATCAATTAGTGGTTTAGATCATTTTGATAAAGTGATCGATATTGATCAAAGCCCGATTGGTCGTACTCCGCGTTCAAATCCAGCAACCTACACAGGTATATTTACCGGCATTCGTGAGTTATTTGCAGGTACACAAGAAGCGCGCTCACGTGGCTACAAAGTAGGTCGCTTTAGCTTTAACGTTAAAGGCGGACGCTGTGAAGCTTGCCAAGGTGACGGCTTAATTAAAGTTGAAATGCACTTTTTACCTGATGTGTATGTACCGTGTGATGTATGTAAGAGTAAACGCTATAACCGCGAAACCCTCGAAGTACAATACAAAGGTAAAAACATACACCAAGTGCTTGAGATGACTGTTGAAGACGCTCATGATTACTTTGATAAAATACCGGCTATTGCTCGTAAGCTTAAAACGCTTATGGACGTTGGTTTGTCGTATGTTCGTTTAGGTCAAGCCGCTACTACTCTTTCAGGTGGTGAGGCGCAACGTGTAAAACTAGCGCGCGAGCTATCAAAGCGTGATACAGGTAAAACGCTCTACATATTAGATGAGCCAACAACAGGCTTACACTTTGCTGATATTGAACAGCTGCTTGTTGTGCTTCATCGCTTGCGCGATCACGGCAATACAATTGTTGTTATTGAGCACAACCTTGATGTAATTAAAACAGCAGATTGGGTTATCGATTTAGGACCTGAAGGCGGTGCTGGCGGTGGTGAAATACTCATTGCCGGTACACCAGAAGAAGTAGCCGAATGTGAGCGTTCACATACTGGGCATTACTTAAAACCTCTATTAAATAAATAGAGGTTTAGTTGTGAAAAATCAATCGGCATTAAGGTTATTTAACTGTCGAGATTACATTTGATTAAAAATAGCGAGAAGACTCACTTCTCGCTATTTTTTTGCTCTAACTTTTCTTTTATCAACATAATACCAATCCGCAATAATACTTAATCATTTTGCGGGGCTAAACGTGTCGCTACCTGTGTTAAAAAATTCTCATTTACGACTGCATGGATGCAGAAGGTAGAGCAATGCAGGAGCAATTGCCGAGAGCAACTAAATAGCGAATTTTTTGCCTAGCTATCAACACGTTTTTCCATCCTCAAAATAGATCACTTAATTAAGCGAATTGGTATAACAATCGAAAATGTTATTAAAGAAAAACAACACACTGCTACAAACTTAATCTAAAAAGATAGACACGCCCTAGTCGTTCCAACTTATCTGTATTATTTGCATGTCTTTATATTTCGATTCTGTAAATAAAATCTGATTGTTATTACTAATAAAAAATGCGATGGGTTTAAAATCCACGTGCACATCTTTTACTGTTTTATCTTCTAAATTAAGCCTAGCAACTCTTGAAATTGCATCAGAGTAGTAAAGGTAATTACCATTAATGGCAAAAACTTGTGCTTGTCGCGCGTCTTTAGGCAATTCCCAACTCTGTTTATTTGATAATTTAATTAACTGATTATTAGTAATTGCATAATTAGTACCGTCAGCGCCTGAAATTAATTTGTTGGCTTTAACATCCTCTAATATAGTTGTGTCTCGGGTTAATAAATTAAACTGAGCAAATAGATTTTCTGAACCACTTCGCTCTAAATAAATTATACTTTCATTATCTTTAGACCATACATAGCTTAGTATTTTTCGCCCTTCAAACTCAGCTATGGTATAGAGTTTGTTCGACATAACGTCAAAAAATGCAATATCACTATTAACTCTTAATAAAACACGATCTTGCTTACTCGATACCCTTAGTCCGCCAATAGCAAAGGTAGATTTACCTTCATAAGTAAAGTTACTAAGTTGCTTTGTAAGTCCATTTTGAGATAACCACAACTGACTGCTACCAGAGCGCTCGGATACAAAAATATGCGCTGGCCCTTTCTCATTAATGACTTCTGCAATGATGTAGTCGTCTTCATCACTTTTGTAGAGTGCTTCATACTCAGGAGTATCGCTAAAAAGATTAGTCGCTTTAATTAACGAAAATGTTTGTGTTTTATTTGCTGAGTAAAAAAGGCTATTAGCAGATTGAACTGCAATATAATAAGGTGAAATTGCTGGGGTAACCGTTAGTGTGCGTTTAATAATATTATTTTCATCAAACACAATGGTTGAAAGATCAGAGTCTTCAAAAACAATCACGCCTTTATCGTCTGCAAGCCAATCAAACGCGAAGCTAATTATGCTTTTCTTTGCTTTAAATAACCGCTTGGTTTCATGGGTCTCAAAGTTGTAGCTAAATACAGAAAAAGGCTTACCCTTTTGACTAAGTACATATGCTATTTTACTACCAGAATGAGATAAACGAGGCATGATTACGCCATACATGACGCCTGGTGGTGGGATCACTATGAATTCTTTTTTAAGTTCTAAATCATATTTATATAAACCTGAACCCTCATGCTCATTTTTATATTCGGTGTAATAAATATGCTCACCACTTTCGTCTACTTGCGCATAACCTGTGTATCTAAGGTCGCACTTTTTAATTAATGTAGCCTTTCCTATAACAGGAAACTGGCTTAAATCAACCAGTACCATTTCACACTTTTGCTGCTTTAAGTTTGTCGCTTGTAACAACACAGAGTGCTGATTTAACTGCCACGATAAAATGGATACTTGAAAGCCAGGATAGGTAATTTCAACTTCCCTTTGATCAGATAGTCGTTTTACAAATGCATGCATTACGTCATTTTCAGGTTCAACATTTGTATAAGCTAAATATTGTTTATCTGAGGACATCTCAGGATGAACCTCACTGCCTATATTCCACGTGCTTGCTACCTTATTAACCGTGATCTGTTTAATCTTTTCACTAGAAGGTGTATTAATAAAAAACAACCCAAACCATACTAAAAAGCACAGGCAAATAATGGCGAATAAAGAATAAATCAAAAACTTTTTACTATTCGTTCTTTGAACTGGTTGCGAAATAGTTGCAGTAGCTATCTCTTCATTTTTGGCAGAAATACCCGGAGAGTCAGGCAAAATGTTTGCAGGCTCTTTCGAAACGTTTGCTTGCGTTAAACGCTCAGGTATTACCGTTAGGCTATATCCTTTACGGTAATGCGTTTTTAAAAGCGGCGCTTTTTCAATTGGGTGGGCAAGCTGCTTTCTTAACTCTGAGATTGCACGGTTAATCGCATTATCGTCAACAAAGCTTTGTTGCCACACACTCTCAATAAGCTCTTGGCGGGAAACGATTTGTTGAGGCTTATCTATAAAGTGGAGTAATAACTTTACTAAAAGTGGATCTAATTCCCTTTCTAAATGGTTTGAAGTAATCACACAGCGATTACTAATAAATTGCCAAGGTCCGATTTGATAATTCATAGTCTTTACGTATTTTTATTTTTATTTTTATTTTTATAAACCGTATCACATCTACACTTTATTTTATAGAAAAAGCATTTTAAACCTTATATTAGCATTATAAGGTTTAAAGCTAACATACTAAATTTAAACAATTATTTAGCTTTAAAACCTTATCTATTAATTGCTCATAACTAGATAAGCGACTCTTAATAAATTCAGCGATATTCTTTAAACCGTCATCAACAAGCAGCTTAGTAAAAAATCATTTGTGATTCTAAATTGGCTGCAGCAAAAAATATAAAAGGTTTAATTATGAACAGCACAATGAAAAAAGTACTACCGGCTTTACTACTAGCAACTGCTTTTAATACTACTTCAGTTATTGCAGCTGACACTAAACAAAACACCGTTCAAAATAATTTTGAGAAATGCATGATTGGTGAAAGCATAAAGGCAATTAACCCTGTTAATCAAAAACTACAAAAAACAAACAAAATAGACGCTTCTGAGTCTTTAAAAAGTAATGTTGATAAGCAGACATTACTTTCTTCAATAGATAAAAAAATATCAGCTGAGCTTGACTCTTCAATGAGCAAAATAAACTCGCAAATTGATAAAAATCTTTCAAAGGTAACATCGTCAATCACTACATATTTCAGCAATGTGTTATCGAACTAAAAACAATAAAATTAAAAGTTACATTAAGGAATTATCATGAAAAAGTTCACAAAAAAATTAGTATCTGCCAGCGTATTAATTAGTTGCAGCCTTTTAGCAAATACAGCACAGGCTCAAAGCTCTGTATGGCAAGTAAGCAATGGTAATGACTCACTATTTATTGGCGGTACAGTTCACATACTACCTAAAGCTGAAATGCCACTACCCGCTGAGTTTAACCATGCTTATGAACAAGCAGATACAATTATTTTAGAAGCACCGTTACCTGACCCAGCCGACACCAATGCACAAATGCAAATGTTAGGTGCGCTATCGTATACAAATAACGAAACGTTGAGTCAAAAGCTAGAACCCGAGATTAAGGCTTTACTTGAAAATAAGCTTAGCGAGTTTGGCGCTAACCTAGCTAAGTTAGACGGTTTTCGCCCTGCTATGGTTAGTATTGTCTTAATGTCGATGGAGCTTCAAAAGCAAAATTTAATGGGTGAAGGGGTTGATGCTTACTTTACTAAAAAAGCGACTGAAGATAACAAAACAAAAAATTACTTAGAAACAATCGAATTTCAGTTAGAGTTTTTTAAAACAATGGGTCAAGGCAACGAAAACGATTTCATTAAACGTAACTTAGCCGAGCTTCACAACTATGGCGATATGTTTAAAGGACTTTTAGCTGCCTGGCGCAAAGGTGATACAGACACACTGAATAAAGTGGCACTTGAAGATATGCAGCAAAATGATCCGAATAGCTATAAACAAATCATTACAGATAGAAATAATGATTGGTTACCAAAAGTAGAAGCCATGTTTAACAACGACAAAAATGAGTTTGTACTTGTTGGAGTTGCCCACCTTGCAGGACAAGATAGTTTACTTACCTTACTTGAAAACAAGGGCTATAAAGTTTCTCTAGTTGATATTGATAGCACGGCAGATATAACAGTAAGAGGGGCTGAATAATGGATAAAACAGATAAACTAGCGATATCGCTACTGTTTCTATTTGGGTCTATCATGTTGATATGTGCTATATAAAAAATGCCGCTAACAAGCGGCATTTTTTTATTTTAATAAACTTACCCGCGAGGAATAAAACCAAGCGCATCGTATACCGATTTCAATGTTTTCTCAGCACGTACACTTGCTTTTTCAGCACCTGATTTCATTATGCTATTAAGTAGGTTTTGATCTTCTCTGATCTCTTTAAAACGGGCTTGAATTGGCTCAATCATATTTACAACTGCATCTGCTGTATCTTTCTTTAAATGGCCATACATTTTATCTTCATACTCAGGAACTAGGTCTTCTATTGAGCGCTTAGTTGCAACACTCAATAAAGTAAGCAAGTTTGATACACCAGGCTTTTCTGTGCGATCAAAATAAATACGTGCTTGTTCATCTGAATCAGTTACTGCTTTTTTAAGCTTTTTCACAATTTGCTTTGGCTCATCTAATAACATGATATAACCATTTGGGTTTTCGTCAGACTTAGACATCTTTTTAAGTGGGTCTTGCAAGCTCATTACGCGTGCACCAAACTCAGGAATGTACGGCTCTGGTAATTTAAATACGTCGCCGTATAAATTATTAAAGCGTGTGGCTATATCGCGAGTCAGCTCTAAGTGTTGCTTTTGATCTTCACCAACGGGTACTTGATCAGCTTGGTATAATAAAATATCCGCAGCTTGCAATACCGGATATGAAAATAAGCCCACGTTTACGTTATTTGCATGCTTAGATGACTTGTCTTTAAACTGAGTCATTCGATTAAGCTCACCCATTTGCGCGTAACAATTTAATACCCACGCTAACTGTGCGTGCTCAGGTACTTGTGATTGTACAAATAACGCAGATTTTTCAGGATCAATGCCACATGCCGCGTAAAGAGCAATACCATCCAACACTCGAGAGCGCAGTAACTCAGGCTCTTGGCGAACCGTAATAGCGTGTAAGTCTACTAACATAAAGAAACTTTCGTGGTCTTCCTGTAACTTTAGCCACTGGTTAATAGCGCCAACATAGTTGCCTATTGTCATACCACCGGTTGGCTGAATGCCGCTTAAAACTACTGGTTTACTCATGATTTTCCTTTATTTTGCTTAATTAATAATATTTAACGCTGCGTTAGAACAGGTATTATATCTAAGAAGTGATCGCATAGGTACTGTGGATTATAATCCTCAAGATTTTCACCTTGGTTATAGCCATAACTAAGTGCAATTACGTCTATATTAGCGGCTTTAGCTGCAAGTATATCGCTTTTAGAATCACCTATCATTATTGCTTTATTAGGCTCTGCATTTAGTTTTTTGCAGGCAAATAGCAATGGCTCTGGCGATGGTTTTTTTGCCATGTCGTCACCGCATACAATCACATCAAAATGACTCGTTAGTGCCAGTTTATCAAGTAGTTTTTCTGTGAATATTCGAGACTTATTAGTGATTAATGCTTTAGGCATACCACGAAGTGCTGCAAGCCCGGTTTCTACATGTTGGTACAAAACACTATACTCACCAACTTGTTGTTCATAGTGCTTATAAAACTGTAATATTGCTTTACTACTAAGTGACTCATCTAGATGTGCACTCACTTGCATATCGCCACTCAAAGCGCGTTTAACGAGGACTTCAACCCCATTACCGACCCAGCTTTCAACCAAGCGTTGACTAACAATAGGGAAAGCAAGACTGCTCAAGGTTAAATTAATAGCAATATACAAGTCGTAAACGCTATCAACCAAAGTACCATCTAAATCAAATAAGGCGACGTCGTACTTCATTATTTTACACTTCCAAGCTGTTTACGCATTTGGTCAATCACAACCTTGTAATCTGGTTGATTAAAAATAGCTGAGCCTGCAACAAACATATCAGCACCCGCTTGTGCTGCTGCAGCAATATTATCGACTTTAATACCCCCATCAACCTCTAAGCGAATATCTCGGCCTGACTCAATAATACGCTGTTTTGCTTGGCGTAATTTTTCAAGCGTATGAGGTATAAAGCTTTGCCCGCCAAAACCTGGGTTAACCGACATAAGTAAAATGGTATCTAGCTTATCAATAACATGGTCCAAATAACTTAGGCTTGTTGCTGGGTTAAACACTAAGCCTGCTTTACAGCCGTGATCTTTTATTAACTGTATTGTACGATCGACGTGCTCACTAGCTTCTGGATGAAAAGTAATAATTGATGCGCCAGCCTCTGCAAACAATGGAATAAGACTATCTACAGGCTTAACCATTAAATGTACGTCGATAGGTGCTGTAATGCCGTAACCTCTTAGTGCTTTACACACCATAGGACCAATTGTGAGATTAGGTACATAGTGATTATCCATTACATCAAAGTGAACCACGTCAGCGCCCGCTTCGAGTACTTTATCAACATCTTCGCCTAGTTTTGCAAAATCAGCAGACAAAATAGAAGGGGCTATTAAATATTTTTGCTCTGGGTTAAACATGATTAACTCCATCAATAAATAGTGTATTGCGTTAATGTAACTTAATTGAAGATGTTACCCAAGTAATATGGCGTAATAGCCCCTATTTCAGGTAACTTTAAGTTTGATTTTTAATCAATATTTGCTATGATTAAAAAAGTAACAAATTATTGGATTTCATCATGCGTGCTTTTAAAACTGGGATATTAATTGCGTCGGCATTACTGCTTATCGGGGCGTTTAGCTTTGGTTCAAGCTCTGAGCAAGAATTAAGCTCAGTAGGTAATTGTCATAATACACAAGTGGTAAGTCCTCAAAACACATTAACTACAATCACGTGTATTAAAGCTGAAGAAGAGTCATCGTGGTTTTCGTGGTTAACTGGCGATAGCCGTAGTGCTCAGTTTCATTACCTCGATTTACTAGAGCTACTTACTAGCTCCGATGATTCTAAAAACACTCCATCTTTAAAACCTTTATTTTAAATAATGCTGCAATTTTTTAGTGCGTTGCAAAGTGTGCTAGCAGCATTTTTTGGTGTTCAATCTGAAAATAAACGCCAAGTCGATTTTAAACAACACTCTCCTATCTCTATCATCCTAATTGCGATTGTACTATTTATTGCTTTTGTTATCGCAATTTACGCAGTGGTTGCTTGGGTGCTAAATACATAGCCATCAACTCGTCAACTTTATTTCTAGAGCCACCTTTGGGGCTAATAGTGCGCTTTACTTGAATTTGATCAAGTGATGCTTGGCTATAAATTTTTCGAGTCCATACGGTATCGTGATTAGAGATAAGCACTGGTGTATCATTTTCAAAGGCAGCCTTCTCAGCCAGATTAGCCAAATTAGCCTGATCATCTAAATTAAACCCCCCTTTAGCGTAAGACGTAAAAGAAGCTGTTTTACTTAATGGTACATAAGGTGGGTCGCAATAAATAACTGCATTGTTAGGCACTAACTTAAAAACGTCATCGTAATCTAAACAGGTAAAGGTTGCTTTTTGTGCTTTTTCAGCAAAAAAATACATTTCTTTTTCAGGAAAGTAAGGCTTTTTATATTTACCAAAAGGCACATTAAAAATACCTTTTAAATTATACCTACAAAGTCCGTTGTAACCATGGCGGTTCATGTATAAAAACAATATTGAACGTTCATATACATCACGACTTTGATTAAACTGCACACGATATTCGTAATAAGCATCTGCGTGATTATTCAAATCTACAAATAACTTTTTAGCGTCACTAATCAGCTCATCTGGAGAGCTTTTTAGCTCTTTGTATAAGTTAATTAAGTCTGCATTTATATCGTTGAGAATATAGTGTTTAAAGTCACTATTTAAAAACACAGAGCCTGCACCAACAAAAGGTTCAACCAACGTATCAGCATGCTTGCTAGCTTGGTTTAATCGCGCATTAATATTTTCAACTAGGCTGTATTTTCCGCCGGCCCATTTAAGGAAGGCTCTACTCTTTTGCTGCATTGGCTCTTTACTTCAATCTGGTGTTGCGCGATTTTACACTAAAGCAGTGTGTTTTACTGATCAACGAGTGCTATTTCTTGCTTTATTTTACTAATTTTTTTATAGAAAGGTTTATTTTTTCTAACCTCAGCAGATAAAGTATCCATTGCTGATTTTGCTTCGTTTATACTTTCAAAACTGCCAAATGTAACAACCCACCATATTTTATTATTTCGCTTTGTTTGGTAAGTATGAGTTTGCTGCTGTAGATTGAATTGAGCAATAAAATTATCGCTAACTTCCTGCTGAGTTACGGCTAATAATTGAATAACACTATTTGTATCTATTTGCTGCATGTACCATATATTATTTTGGCTACTCTGGGTTTGCTCTGCTGTATTTACTTTTAGAGCTTCAGATTTAACGTCACTTGATACACTGCTTTTATTATTAGTACTATCATCAACATCATTGTCTAATACGTTAACGGTATTCGTAGGTTCGGTAAGGCTTTGCATGATGGCAGGCACATCATTAATGTGTACACGCTCTGCTTTAATATCTGGCTCAACAACTTTGGGGTCATTTAAGTTAATTATTGAGTCATTTTTCTTTATAGCCGGCTCACTTACTTGCTCTATAGATATTGCTGTATTTATTACTTGTGTTTCTTCTTGCTGATAATACTGTTGCCACCACTGTGTCATATCCGACTTATAAAGCAGACCAATAATTAAAAACATAATCAGCAACATCAAAATCAATAAGTGTAATCGCCAAGACACTTTGTCTTTTACAATAATATCGGCTATGTGCTCACTAGGTTGCCAAGCAAGCAATAAGCTGGGATTACCGTGAGCCTCAGCTAAAAAAGTACTAAATACAGGGTCTTCATCATAGGGTAAGTCTGTAAAGTACCACTGCAATAACATCTTGCTTTCTCGAAGCGTTAGCGGCTCCAAATAAATTTCAACAGCGTTATTTAAAGCCAGTTTAGACTGTGAAGCTATTATAATATATAGCGTATTTGGGCTGTTTTTAGAAAGTAACTCAAGCTCAATTAACATCTCATCAGATAATTGCCTACCGCCATCAAGTTCCCATAAACATGGCCCGCATGGTTGCTGCTGCAGTAATTGGTAATAGTTTTCAGGTAAACTTAAGTTATGATCAATCAGGGGAGAGTTAAAGCTTTGCTCTAATAACTCACTCATTAGCTGAGCGTCAGTCATTTGTGCACTTACTTGCACAAAGGCTTTATTAAAGTCGTTGTATTTATCTGTAATGAAGGTTTCGAGCATATAACTTTTACCTAGCCCAGAAGTGCCAAGTAAAACAATTAAATTTTGCCCGTACTCAAATTGCAGTGCGATTCTATCCACCAAAGCCGCACGGCTTGGTAAAATTTGTGACTGCATTTACTGCTCGATTAAGTCTCTAACTTGATCATCAGATACATTATCAACTAATGCACACTGGCCAAATTGGGTAGGTAGAATAAAGCGGATAGTGCCTTTTTTATTCTTTTTGTCTTTACGCATATGCGTTAAAAACTGCTCGCTAGTCATTTGCTTTGGAATTTCTGTTGGTAAATTATATAGCTCAAGCAGCTTAATAATTCGATCAACTTCATCTGCGCTTAAATCTTGGCGTGTCTTGGCAAGTTTAGCTGCTAATACCATTCCTGTTGCAACAGCTTCGCCGTGTAACCAAACGCCATAACCCATCTGTGCCTCAATTGCATGGGCAAATGTATGGCCTAAGTTTAACAAAGCCCGTAAGCCATGTTCTTTTTCATCTTGAGCAACTATAAGCGCTTTTATTTCACAACATCTAAAAATGATATGCTGTAAGCATGCTTCATCTAGTTGCTGTAAATTAGTCACATTTCGCTCTAAATAGGCAAATAATTCGGTATCGTAAATCAGACCATACTTAATTACCTCAGCCATACCTGCTGCAAACTCTCGTGCAGGTAGAGTGTGTAATGTTTGCGTATCAATAAAAACCGCTTGAGGCTGATAAAATGCCCCTATCATATTTTTACCTAACGGATGATTTACTGCCGTTTTTCCACCTACCGATGAATCAACCTGTGAAAGCACTGTCGTTGGTATTTGAATAAACGGTACGCCGCGCTGATAACAAGCCGCTACAAAACCAGTTAGGTCACCTACAACACCGCCACCTAACGCAATTAAACACGTATCTCGGCCACAGTTATTTTGTAGTAAAAATGCTGATATTTTTTCAAACCATTCCAATGATTTATATTGCTCACCGTCAGGAATAATAAAAGATAGCGGATTTAGATCAGCTAATGAATCAAGTAACCTTTGCAAATATAAAGGCGCTATTGTGTCATTAGTAATGATGATAGGCCGACAATCACCAATGTGGTGAACCAGGCGGCCATTATCTTGAAGTGCAGATTGCCCAATATAAATAGGATAACTTCGCTCGTCCAAATTAACAGTTAATTTAAGCATGCTTGGCTATTCCTTTATTATTGGTTTTTAAAAATCTAATTTCTCGATGATTTGGTTAGCAACAACTTTAGCGCTTTGCTCATCGGTACGTACAACAAAATCAGCAACTTCTTTGTATAGTGGCTCGCGTTCTTCTGCTAAGCGCTCTAGTACGTTACGAGGTGCTTCTTCAGTTTGCAGTAATGGGCGACGCTTGTCGCGTTGCGTGCGTGCAACTTGCTTCTCTATAGGTGTCTCTAGGTATACAACGATACCTCGAGCCGAAAGCTTGTTTCGAACTTCTTTGCTCATTACTGAACCACCACCGGTAGCAAGTACAATACCTTGCATCTCGGTTAAATCGCCAATAACAGACTCTTCTCGAAGTCTAAAGCCTTCTTCACCTTCAAGATCGAATACCCATGCAATATCTGCACCTGTGCGGCGTTCGATTTCTTGATCAGAATCAACAAATTCAAGGTGTAATTGGTCAGCGATGTGACGACCAATCGTGCTTTTGCCAGCCCCCATGGGGCCAACTAGAAATATATTACGTTTCTCAGCCATATCTTTTAGTACAAACAAACTCTAAAATTTGAAATAAAACCCCGCCTAACGACCTGGCCCCAAAATTAAGGAGGGGATTATCTCAGTAATTGCGGGGGTATTTCAAGTCAATTAGCATAAAAAGCCATATAACGAGCAATTAATCTAAATAATCACCCGTTGGTTAACATAAAACCACTGTATTTTAATCAATTTGTATTTTTGGTGTCACAAAAATAAGTAATTCACGCTTTTCATTAAACTCACTTGTGGTTTTAAATAGTCTTCCTACGTAAGGAATGTCACCTAAAATTGGCACTTTACTCGTAGTATTAATGATCTGCTGCTGGAAAATACCACCGAGTACTACGGTTTGTCCATTCTCAACTAACACTTGAGTTTGAATCTCTTGGGTATCAATAGACACTGCTTCACCTGTTCCCGTTTGTACAGTATCACCACGAGTATCTTGAGTAATAATTAAGTCTAGAATTACTTTATTATCAGGTGTGATATGAGGTGTTACTTCTAAGCTTAGTACCGCTTTTTTAAAGCTTACAGTAGTAGCACCACTTGAAGCTGACTCAGTGTAAGGGATTTCAGTACCTTGCTCTATTCGCGCTTTTTGCTGATTAGCCGCTATGATACGCGGGCTAGCAATAATTTCGCCTTTATTCTCTTCTTCAAGAGCACTTAGTTCTAAATCAATCAGCGTACCGTTAGCCAGCTTTGCTATGTGTAAGCCAATGCTAGCCGCAGGGTTAGTAATAGGTAAATTTACATTTAATCGGTCTGAAATACTTGGTGCATTTGAAGTAGATGTCGCATTATAAATACCTTCTGCGCCTTCAAGGGAGCCTGAAATACCAACACTACTGCCTTGATCACTAAAGCCCCAGCGTACGCCTAAGTCTTCAGTAACGTTATCGCGCACAGTTACCATTCGAGATTCAATTACAACCTGCTGTACCGGAATATCGAGCGTTTCTATCATCCGGCGAATGTTTTCTATACTCTTTACAGTATCTTTTACTAATAAGGTATTTGTACGCTGATCAACCGAAACACTACCACGGGCAGTTATGATGCTGTTCGTATCTGTTTTTAATAAGTCAGCAAAATTTTCGGCTTTAGCATAGTTTAATCGAATGTATTCACTATAGAGTGGCTCTAAGTCTTCAACTTGCTGTTTAGCTTTTAAATCTTTGGCTTCACGTGCCGCAAGCTCCTCTGCAGGCGCTACCATTAAAATAGAGCCATCCATGCGTTTGTCTAGCCCTTTAATACGCAGTACTACGTCAAGCGCTTGATCCCATGGTACGCCATCTAAACGCAGTGTTATATTACCTGTCACTGAATCACTGGTTACTAAGTTAAAATCGTTATAACCCGCAATAATTTGTAGTGCTGCTCGCACAGAGATATCTTGAAAATTTAAGGTCATAGGGCGACCTTGATACTCAACTCCACCATCTAAATAGGCGTTTTGCGTTTCATCTTTTTCTACCGTCAGCGTTAAAATATTATCTATTTGCTGATACGTAAATGTAAACTGAGCATTTGGCTCAATAACGACACGACTTAATCCGTCTTCTTTAAAAGTCTCGATATTACTTACAACAGTACCAAAATCTAATACATCTAATTCATAAAGTAGGTCATCTAAAATATCGGTGTGATGAAAGTCAGCGTAAATTTTCCCGCCACTTTCATGGACTTCAATTGCAGCTTGAGTGTCTTGTAGAAATACGAGTACTTTCGCTTCACCCTTTTCACCACGTCTAAAATCAATTGACTGGATACGGTTGATGTAATTTCCACTTACGTCACCTGAGTCCATCGCTACATCTTCATTTTCAGATTCTGTAAGAGGATTATCAGACACGCGTATTGATACTAAGTTGTTATGAACTTCAGTTTCATAAATTTTTAATCTATCTAAGTTTACCGTTACCTTTAAACCACTGTTAGTTAAAACATTAGTAACACTGCTAATTCCAGCTTGATTAACTTCAACATCATTTAAACCAACCTCTAACTCTGCGGTATCAAAAAACATTTCGATTCGGGCTGGGCTATTAAACACCTGAACTTTTGGCTCAAGCGTTAACTCTTCATCAAAAACAAGCTGTAACTCAGTTTCGCCTTTAAGTAATGGATTATAACGAACATCATAAAGTAACGGCCCTGCAACGGCTGAATTTACAGTGACTAAAGCAACAGCAGCCAGTAATGTTCGTGAAATACGATGAAGCCAAAGTACATCCTTATGCATGCTATTTTTACCTTTTTTATTATTAATTTGCGCCATCTGTTGCCGCCTCTAACATTTCTAATTTAGTCAAGCGCTCTTTCCAACAGCCAGACCCATCAGGGATTAATTCCACTAACTCTATATAGTCGTTACTTACTGTTTTTACTTTGCCATCATAACTACCAAGGTAATTCCCTACCGTTACACGATGCAAAGTAGCGTCAGCTGCTGTTATTAATGCCCATATTTGTCCACTAGAACCAATTGTGCCTTTCATTGCTAAGTTATCTAGCGGGTATTTTTCTAACGGTTCGCGGCGACGCTCTTGATCTGGGTGCAAACAGTTTTTTACTTGCGTTAATTTATTTTGGATTATCTCAGGCTGAGGCGCTACAAACGGACTACGTAGCTGACCAGCACTGTACTCAAATATTTCAAACTTTGTCAGCTCAGGAATTGATTCAACCTTTGGTGTTGTGCTTGCTTTTACCTGATCAATAAATTCTTTTTGCTCAGACGTATCATCATTACAACCACTCAAAACAAACACCATTACTACAGGTACTACGCGAAGGAGCTTCATTTTTTAACCCCTTCTTCATAGCGATATGTTTTTGCAACAACACTAAATGTTAACTGTTTATCGCCCGATGATAAAATAGAAAAGTCATGTAAGCTTACAATTCGTGGTAACTGAGCTACTTTACCCACAAACTCACCAAATTCATGGTAGGTCCCTATCACTTCTATTTTAATCGGTAATTCAGTATAAAATTCTTTCTCGACTTCTGGTAACCAACCTATTTTTAAAAAAGTCAGACCACTTGTTGTGCCAACATACGACAAATCATCAAGTAAACCAGGGGTTTCGTTAGAGGTAGGTAAACGTTTTAATAATTGTGAAAACTTATCTTCCATTTCAATCATTTGTTGACGGTAGATCTCAAGCTTACTCGCGACTGCGTATTTAGTGCGATAAGTTGTGCGTAACTCGACCTCTTTCGCAACTGCACTGTGGTAACTATCAATTTCATCAGAAACTAATAGGCTATAACTAAAAAACAATACAAGTCCGGCAACAAACGTACAGCAAATTGCTTTAACTGCAATAGGCCAATCGCCAATGTTATCGAGCTCTATTTCATTCCAATCAATTTCACTCAGTGCTTTAAAATCAAGGCTCATCGCTAACCTCACCAATTTTATCAAATGGTTTTACATAAAATTCCATATTAAAATCACTAAGTAAACGCGAAGATTGATCGCCTGCAACAATACCTTGCATTGAAGGATTCTCTAGTAAATATGAGCTTTGTACTTGGCGCAGCATTGTTGATAAACGGTTATTAGATTCACTGCGTCCCAATACATGTATTTGGCTGCCTCTGCGCTCGAGTTTTGTTAAGTAAACCCCACCCGGCACTATTTTGGCAACTTCATCCATTATTTGCGTACCCAAATTACGGCTGCTTTGTAATTCTTCAATGAGTCTCATACGCTGTTGTAAGTTTTCTTTTCTTTTATCTAAACTTCTAATTTCACTTATTTTTTTATCTAGCATGCTAATTTCTGAGCTTAAATAGTTATTCTTTAAGTTTTGACCGTCTTTTAATGCACTATAAAAAGAGCTTAATAAGTACATACTCGCAAAACAAAGTATAACGACACCAATAAGTATAGTTACAAATTTCTTTTTCGATTCTTCGCGCTGCGATTCACGCCAAGGAAGTAGATTTATATGTGGCATGTTGAAAAGCTCCTTAATGCCAACCCTGTCGCAATTGCAAACTGCGTTTTGTGACGCTGCATTACATTACGATCTACTTTTGGAGAAATTTCCATATTTTCAAAAGGCTCAGCAACGACAGAGTGAATACCTAGTTCTTCAATGAGTAATCGGTCAATACCTTTAATCATCGATGTACCACCCGTTAATACAATATAGTCGATTTGCTCTTTGCCACTGGTTGTTAAAAACATTTGCACCGCGCGTCGCACTTGTTGAAGTAACGAAGTTTGAAAAGGGGCTAATACTTCAAAGGTGTAGTTTGGCGGTAAATCACCTGATGTTTTACCAATTTCAGCTTCATCAAATCCTTTATTATAATAAGCAACGATACTATTTGTATATTGGTCGCCACCAAAAACTTGGTCACGTGTATAAATTGTTTCCCCTGCTTGAACAACGCTCACGAGCATTAAAACCGCACCAATATCAACCACAGCCACACATTTATTAAATGCGTCGCTAGGTAATTGTTGGTAATACACATCCATTGCACGACTTAATGCATAGCTTTCTACATCAACTATTTTAGCTTCTAAATTTGCAGCTTCTAAAGCGCCAACACGCGCTTCTACACTCTCAGTACGAGCAGCTGAAAGCAAAACATTCATTTTACTAGGATCGGCCTCATTCGTCGAAAGCTTCTCAAAGTCGAGGCTCACTTCATCAAGAGGATATGGAATTAAACTATCGGCTTCAATTTCAATTTGCGACTCAAGTTCAGCATCAGTTAACGATACATCCATGAAGATCACTTTTGTAATGACTGTTTGGCCAGAAACAGCCACTGCTGCAGATTTTAACGACTTTGGTAATTTTTTTCTTAATTTTGTAATTACGTTACCAATCGCTTCAATATCTTGAATTGTGCGCTCACTCATAGCGCCTTTTGGCATCGGCTCAATTGCAAGTGCTTCGAGTCGAAATCCAGTTTCAATTTCACGTAAAAGCACAGCCTTAATAGAGTGCGATCCAATATCAATTCCTACCATCATTTGGGACGGTTTTTGAAATAGTTGACTTAGCATGTTTCAACTTGGCCTTTGTTTTAATAATAAACAAGTTATAATTTTTATATGAAAAAATATTATTCATTTTTTAATCAATATATACTAGCAGTCAAAACTCGCAATTGGGAGTCCATTTAGGGAAATATAAGTGATTTTATTAAAACGAACTTTACAATTTTTTATCATTTGTGTGTTAATTGGTCTGATTACTTTGGTCAGCCTTTATTACTACGTTAAACCTGATATCCCCAGTGTGCAAGTTTTAAAAGACGTGCAATTACAAACTCCTATGCAAGTATTCACTAAAGATGGGCTTTTAATCAATCAATTTGGTGAAAAACGTCGTATTCCAGTGACTATTGATGAAATTCCTCAAACACTCATTAATGCATTTTTAGCGACAGAAGATAATCGATTTTACGATCATATAGGCATAGACCCTATTGGTATAGTACGTTCGGCTGTTGTTCTTATATCTACTGGCGAGAAAAAACAAGGTGCAAGTACTATTACTATGCAGCTTGCTCGTAATTTCTTTTTAACACGCGAAAAAGCATATATCCGTAAAGTTAAAGAAATATTTATAGCGCTTCATATTGAAGGAGTGTTAACAAAAGACGAAATCTTAGAGCTTTATCTTAATAAAATAGAATTAGGTAATCGTGCTTTCGGTATTGGTGCAGCAGCGCAAGTTTATTACGGTAAAGAGCTAAAAGATTTAACACTTGCACAAATGGCGATGATTGCAGGTTTACCTAAAGCACCTTCAGCTTTAAACCCAATTCGTAACCCAACGCGTGCAAAAGCACGCCGAAATGTAGTTTTAGGCCGTTTACTGACCGAAGACTATATAACACAAGAGCAATATAACGAAGCAACTAGCCAACCTATTACAGCTTATTTTCACGGTGCAGAAATAAACTTATACGCACCGTATATCTCTGAAATGGTGCGCGCTGAAATGGTTTCGCGCTATGGGGTAGATAAAGCCTACAACTCAGGTTTTAAAATTTTTACCTCAGTAGAGTCAAAGGTTCAAAAAGCAGCGCAAAACGCACTTGTAAATAACTTACACAGTTACGATATGCGTCATGGTTTTAGAGGTCCAACTGATGTTTTATGGAATCCTGAAACACAACCAGCTTTAACTGAGCAGCAAATACTCAGTAAATTACAGAGCGTAAATGAGTTAGGCACTTTAAAAGTTGCAGCAGTACTCAGTGTTAATAATAAAACAGCTACTGTATTACTTAAAAACGGTGAGCAAACAACCCTCACTTGGGATAGTTTAAAATGGGCGCGTAAGTATATTACTCGCTACCGCCAAAGCTTTGCTCCAAAAGCAGCTACTGATATTTTAACGCCAGGTATGCAAATATGGGTACGTCAAAACGAAGATAACAGCTACTTATTAAGCCAAATACCAGAAGCATCAAGCGCTATTGTATCCCTCGATCCACAAGACGGTAGAATAAAAGCTATTGTAGGGGGTTACAGCTTTGAGCAAAGTCAATACAACCGAGCGATACAAGCTAAGCGTCAAGTGGGTTCTAATATAAAACCTTTTATATATTCGGCAGCACTTGAAAAAGGTTACACGCTTGCGTCTATATTAAATGATGCACCTATAAACCAATGGGATAAGAGCCAAGGCGTAGCATGGCGTCCTAAAAACAGCCCTGCTGTTTACAATGGTCCTATTCGAATTCGCCGTGCTTTAGCACAGTCTAAAAACGTTATTTCGGTGCGCTTACTACGTGGTGTTGGATTGCAACGTACAGCTGACCACTTACTAAAATTTGGTTTTAAAGACGCTGACATTAATCGTAGTGAATCATTAGCACTGGGTAGTGCTTCTATTACCCCGCTTGAACTTGCAAGAGGCATGAGCACATTTGCCAACGGTGGTCACTTAATTGAACCTTACTTTATCTCAGAAATTCAAGATGCTTACGGCAATGTATTGTTTAAAGCAAACCCTGCTCTTGCCTGTGACGAAGAGCCTTTGCTAACACACAATGTACTCTCGATGCATAATAGTGATGATGAAATGGAGCAAACGAAAAAATGTGCGCCGAGAATTATTTCTAAGCAAAATGCATTTTTAATTGCTGACGCTATGAATAGTGCAATTTGGGGGGGTGGTAGCTGGGCTCATAAAACAGGTTGGAGTGGAACCGGTTGGCGAGCACAAGCGCTAGATCGTCGCGATATTTCGGGTAAAACAGGCACAACTAATGACTCAGTAGATACCTGGTTTAGCGGCTTTAATAGTAATGTGATGACCTCAGTTTGGGTTGGCTTTGATAATCCGGGCAACGCTCTTGGTCGCTCTACATATAATAACAACCTAGATAGCAGCCAAATATCAGGTGCGGAATCTGGCGCTAAAACCGCGCAGCCAGCATGGGTTGAATTTATGAAAGCGGCACTTGAAGGCAAGCCTGAAGCCCCAATTGAGCCGCCTGAGGGACTTGTTTCTATTCGTATTGATTTAGCTACTGGTTTATTAAGCCATAAAAATGACTACACGAGTCGATTTGAATATTTTGAAAAAGGTACTGCACCTACAAAGTATGTGCTATCTCAGCCTAACGATATATTTGAAGAAGACACTAAAACAGAAGAAGAGCTATTTTAATAATATGTATGTAATACAAAAACGGCAGCTTATTTAAGCTGCCGTTTTTGTTTAAACCAAAGTTTTATTTTAAGTTTTGAACAAGCCAATATAAATCAGAGTGCACACCCGCAGCGGTCACTTCCCTACCCGCTCCTGGCCCCTGAATCACTAATGCATTATCGCTATACCATTTGCTATTAATTACAAAAATATTATCGCCAGGTGTAAGGTTTGCTAACGCATCGCCATTAGGCACATACGCTATTCCCACTTTAGCAATTACTTCACCTTGTGTGATTTCTAACAAGCCCGTATATCTAAGTACTGAATTTTTAGACTTTGCTGTCACTGCATGCTCTTCGATGAACGCGTCTAGCTGTGCTTTTTTATTTAAAAAGTCATCCCAACTTCCCAGCGCAAGCTCATCTGGCATCAATGCTGATAAGCTAATATCGTCAAGTTCAAGCTCAACACCTAGCTCTCGGGCTAAAATAAGTAGCTTACGCTGCATATCTCGCCCAGATAAATCTTCGCGAGGGTCTGGCTCTGTGAATCCCATTTTCTGAGCTTCCAGTAGCAACTCAGAAAATGGCCTTGTTCCATCATATTTACTGCATAGCCACGAAAGCGTGCCTGAGAAAACACCTTCTATACGTGTTATTTTATCGCCACTATTTTGCAAATCAGCCAAAGCAAAGTTAATAGGTAAGCCAGCGCCTACACTGGTGTTATATCGCCAATGTAAATTACGTTCTGTAATATTACTACGAAGTGCTTTATACCAAGTAGTCGGTGCTGTTCCAGCGTATTTATTAGCACTAATTAAATGACAGTTTCTATCTACAAAGTCTGGATATAACAAGCTAAATTGTTCACTTGCGGTAATATCAATTACAATTTTATGCTCGTAATCGAGCTCATTTATAGCATTCAGTAAATCTGCAGATTGATAGCTATTTGCCTCATGCTGCCATTGAGTTTTCCATTGCTGTGTATTAATACCACTTGCATTAAACAGCATTTTTTTAGAGCGAATTAGACCGACTAATTTAATACTAAAGTCATCCGATAAACGCTCAAATTGTGCCGATAACTGTTTAATGAAAACGTCGCCAACGTTACCAAGCCCCGCAACTATAATTGCGATTTCTTGGCCTTTATTAATTAGCTTATCGTGTAAGTCACTTTGTATATCACTATCTATAAATTGATCGGTAAGCAATAAAGCATAGCCAGTATCTTGATGGACAAAACGAGGTTTTATGCTGTGGAGTTTTAATAAATCTAATGCTTGTAAGCTTAATGTATTAACGTCTTGCTCAGGCGCTACAATTGCACAACCGTTTAAATTTGACTCGCTAATATTTGCCCTACCCGCAAAATAATTAATAACCAGATAAGTTTGTGCTGCAGGTACTACTAAATACACTTCACCATTATGGTTAAAGTGATGAAGGCTATGCTGAATAAGCTGACTAACACTTGCAACCTCACCTTCACTTAATCCTTCAACCATTAATAGGTCAACATTTTGCAACGTAGTTATAAAGCGCTTTTTCTTCGCTGAACCTTCTTTTACTATATCTGTTGGACTTGCTTGTACGTCAAAACTACTGCGAACAGCTAGCTTAATATCTGTGTTTTTAAGAGGCGATAGTGTTTTTGCATGTAATACAGGGTTACCCAAACGAGCTAATAAATTAGCCTGCCCACGGCAAATTTTGCCGTATTTAATCGCTTTTTGTACCTTGCGAGGATCAGTGCTATACACCCCCTGTGTATCAGTCCAAATACATACTTGCTTAGCATTGCAATAATTTGCAAGTAGTGTTGCACTGTAGTCACTGCCATTTCGGCCAAGTGTTACAGTCTCGCCTTTGATATCTGCGGCAATAAACCCAGTAACAACATTTATTTTATTAGGCAAAATTAACTGCCCACATTGCTGCGCATTTTGCGCATGCATTAATTCGCCATCATTTAAGGTAAAAAGAGTACGTGCATCTTGAGCGCATGCCTCAATATTTAGCTGCTGTAAATAAGTAGCGAGTAAACGTGCTGACCACAGTTCGCCATGTGCAAGTAATGCAGCCTCTTTTAGCTGCTCAGCTTGAGCAAGTTCTGCAATATAGCTAAGTTCGATACTTAGTGTTTTAAGTGCACTTCGTTTGAAATCGGCTTCTAATAGCTGCTTTATTAAATCACTTTGATGGTTATTTAACTGCAGTAAAATATCAGCTACTGCTTGAGTATCTTGTTTTTGATAGCTTTGCCAAAGTAATACTAGCGTATCGGTTGTCTTACCCGCAGCCGATACCACCACACAATCACCCGGTTGAGTATGTGTAATTATTATTTTTGCTACGCTTTGGTATCGCTCACTTGAGCTTAAACTTGAACCACCAAATTTATGTACACAATTGACCATATTAATCACCAAAGCGCCGGACGGGCTGCACTTAATTTAACGTTCCCACCAGAAGTGCCTGCACCTTTGCCTACACGGCCAACATTTTTATTTTGCCCTGGTTTTACAAGTTCAAACACTCGCTCAAAATCAGCGACTAAATCGTGTATATCTTCAATACCTACCGAAATACGAATAAGCGTATCGCCCACACCCGCTTCTAAACGTGCTGTTGCCTCCATACCTGCGTGCGTCATAGTTGCAGGGTGACAAATTAAGCTCTCTACGCCACCTAGTGACTCAGCTAAACTAAACGTTTTAAGACTAGTTAAAAATGCCGCAGCGTCATTTATATCGCCTTTAATATCAAAACTAACCATGCCACCAAAACCAAGTTGCTGTGCTTTAGCCAGTTCATGTTGAGGATGTGACTCAAGACCTGGGTAGTAAACTTGGCTTACATATTCAGAGCTTTCAAGATACTTAGCTATTGCCAGTGCATTTTCTTGATGCTGCCTTAGGCGCACATTTAAAGTACGTAAACCACGAAGCGTTAAATAGCTATCAAAAGGCGCACCCGTAATTCCAATGTTATTAGCCCACCAAGCAAGCTCATCGCCTAACTCTTGTGTTGCGGCAATAACAGCGCCGCCTACTACATCTGAGTGTCCGTTAATGTATTTAGTGGTTGAATGCACCACAATATCTACACCAAACTTAATAGGGTTTTGTAAAGCAGGCGACAAAAACGTGTTATCTGCAGCCACCAATGCACCGCATTGCTTTGCAACATCGGTAACCGCTTTAATATCTGTTAAACGAAGTACTGGGTTACTTGGGGTTTCTATCCAAATAAGCTTAGGTTTAATTACTAAAATTTGTTGAAGGCTTTCTTCTTTTGTTAAATCTAATATTTCGAGCTTTAGTAGTCCGCGTTTTTGTAAAGATGTAAATAAACGATAGCTGCCACCATAACAATCATGTGGAATTACTAACGTATCGTCACTATTAAGTAGCTGAGTAGCTAAATGCACGGCAGCCATGCCTGTAGCTGTAATTATGCCACGAGCGCCACCTTCAAGCTTAGCAAGCGTCTCAGCTAAAATATCACGATTAGGATTACCGCTACGACCATAATCATACTCACGCTTAGTATCAAAGTCGGCAAACGAATAAGTAGTCGATAAATAAATTGGCGGTACCACCGCACCATGATGTTTATCAGCATCAACGCCGTTACGTACAGCAATGGTCGCTTTGTTTTTTTCGCTCATATTCGTCACCTGATTAATTTGGATGTTTAGACGTCTAAAAGAGTAAGTTATCCGTTTTGATAAGTCAAAGTATTTTAAAGCTCTAGATGGCTAAAAGTAGAAGAGGCCTCTGCGAATAACACATTTTAGCTCACAAAAGTGTGCTTATCTTTACACCTACAATAGGCTTATTAAGATAGATCTGTATCTATTATTTGACTATCTTTTTTAAATCGATAGAATTTCACGCATATTTACACGCTTTTTATACCGTGTGAGAAATTAATAATCTGAGGCAACGATACATCTTATGGCTAAATGGAATGGTGAGTATATTCACCCATACGCAGAACACGGTAAAAAATCAGAGCAAGTTAAAAAGATCACCGTTTCGATCCCGCTAAATGTATTAAAGGTATTAACTGACGAACGTACACGTCGTCAAATCAATAACCTTCGCCATGCTACAAATAGTGAATTGCTATGTGAGGCATTTTTGCATGCTTTTACTGGCCAACCTTTACCAAATGACGATGACTTACGTAAAGATAACGCCGAAAAAGTGCCAGAAGAAGTTAAAAAAATAATGCAAGAAATGGGTCTAGAAGTACCCGTTTTAAACGAAGAATAAATATTACAAAGACAAAAAAACCTCAGTAATTACTGAGGTTTTTTTATGTCTAAATTTTATTGCATAGCTCTACTGTATAGATTTACTGCATATAGTTTTCAGGTAGCTCAATTTGTGCAACACCTGACTCAATAGCAGCAAGTGCAACAGCTCTTGCTATACGCGGCAGTAAACGTGGATCCATTGGTTTTGGAATAATATACTGCGCACCAAATTCTAGTTTATCTACTCCAGCGGCTTTTAAAACTTCTGCAGGTACTGGCTCTTTGGCAATACTTCGAATAGCATCTACTGCAGCAATTTTCATTTCATCGTTAATAGCACTTGCACGTACATCAAGCGCACCACGGAAAATAAACGGGAAACATAAAACATTATTAACTTGGTTAGGGTAATCAGAGCGCCCTGTTGCCATGATTAAATCGTTGCGTGCGCCGTGCGCAAGTGCAGGATCAATCTCAGGATCTGGATTTGAACATGCAAACACAACTGGTTTTGCAGCCATTAGCTTTAAATCTTCAGCCGCTAATAAGTTAGGGCCAGAAACACCCACAAACACATCAGCATCTGCAATTACATCTTGCAATGTACGCTTATCGGTATTGTTAGCAAAAAGCTGTTTGTATTCATTTAAGTCATCGCGGCGGGTATGAATAACACCTTTGCGGTCAAGCATATAAATGTGTTCACGCAGTGCACCACACTTAATTAACAGCTCCATACACGCAACAGCGGCAGCGCCTGCACCTAAACATACAATAATTGCATCTTCAATTGACTTACCTTGTACTTCTAGCGCATTTAACATACCAGCAGCCGTAACAATGGCAGTACCGTGTTGATCATCATGAAAAACAGGAATACTACAACGCTCTATTAATGCTTTTTCTATTTCAAAACACTCTGGTGCTTTAATATCTTCAAGGTTAATACCACCGAATGTGTCGGCAATGTTGGCAACCGTATTAATAAAGTCTTCTGTTGTTTTGTGCTTAACTTCAATATCGATAGAATCAAGCCCTGCAAAACGTTTAAACAATAGCGCTTTACCTTCCATTACAGGCTTAGACGCTAAAGGACCTAAATTACCAAGGCCTAGAATTGCAGTACCATTAGTAATAACCGCAACCATGTTACCTTTACCAGTATATTTATAAGCATTTGCAGGATCTGCAGCTATTTCACGTACAGGTTCGGCAACACCTGGGCTATACGCAAGTGCAAGATCATGAGCCGTTTCAGCTGGTTTTGTAAGCTCAATGCTAATTTTACCTGGTACGGGATGTGAGTGGTAATGTAGTGCTTGTTCACGAAAGTCAGACATAACGCGATGGTATCCTGCAATTTAAGTTAAAGTGAGAGATGGAGTCTTGGGGTACGATACCCTTATTATTTTTAAATTCCAAGCAATATCAGGTCTATCCTGTTATATGCTATATCCTTTAATTTTAAGAGGTTTTTCAGTAACTTTGCAGGATTATATCAACATTTAATAAATAAAAATTCACCTAAAAAGTAAGTTTTAAGGTGCTTTTATGCCTATCAAAATCTTATAAAATGTATACTTAAAGTATCAGCATAAACTTAGAATAACAGCCTACTACCCTACTTTAAAAACAGATAAGCCCACGTTAGCTACTTTTATCAACC
>NZ_PJAV01000129.1:0-45141 GCF_002836695.1 Pseudoalteromonas sp. 78C3 | reverse complement strand
ATTATTTAGTAATGATTTTAAGTATGAAGTTGAAGATGCATTGAATTGAAAGGTAAATTTGACTTTTGTGCTTTTAGACTTGTTAAAAGATGTACTTAGCTTAAAATACTCAATTAAACGATTTGTCCGTTGAGTAATAACCTTTTTACTCCCTTTCACGTACTGGGATAGGGACATATCATAGATAAAAGGATTAGATTCCCTTCTTGCTGAAAAATCATTAGTTTCTACACCTGTCAAATTATTAGCTTTAATGAGCCTGATCTTATAACGCTTAACTAGCTTTGATAAATTTTCTTCTAAAACAAAATCTTTGTTACTTACAATTAAATTCTCATCAAGGTGAATGTTAATAGTACATATATGGTATTTTTCATTTGCATCATCAAACCATACAATAATTCCGCTAGATTCAGTTCCTTGATAAGCAACCTCTATAAAATCAAGAATAGTACTCTTACCGACACCATTTTTACCAATTATTGCACTGCAATCTAAGCCTTGGTAGTAATCAAGTTCACTCGGGGAGGACTGCAGAGTTAATTTTCCCTTGAAATAGTTACAATTGTGAGAACTATTGATCCGTATATCAATATTTTCTAGTGCTTTATGGTTTTCAATGTAGAGAAAAGCTAACTTCATTCAATTATCACTAAAAGGCTATTTTAAACAATATTTTAACTCTAACAAAATGTAGTTTGCTAGTGAAGAAGGTATAAAGTAATTTTGTCTTTATTTAAATAAGTAATAAAGAAAATGCTTAGGGCGTTCAATGTACTCTTATTCCTTAGTTACCTTAAATATACCTCAGTGATTTCTGGTCTAAAATGCCCCATTTCTTGCGAAACGGTTCCTAATGCTATTTGATATGGATATTGGTTGAGTATCAGCTCTAATAGCCTTTCTTGTGCGTAGCTATGCCTGAGTCCGTGTGCACCATTTGAAAATAAAAGCGTAGGGTTTGATGCTTTATTAAATGAATCAGACCACTTTTTACCACCTCGAATATCGTAAAGCTGTAAGTAGTTTATTTTTCTGTCAACAACAGTGGCAGGTTGTTTAAGTTTTCGAAGTTCTAATTTAGCTGATAAATTGTAAGGTATTAGGACTTCGCGTGTTAAGCCTCCTTTACCTGTCACTGTATATAGCACGCCGTTTCTGCCAGACCATTTTGAATCAAAAGCTGGCCGTTTATCTGCTTTGCGCTCTTCAACTTTGGCTATGGTCAACAATTCATGTGCACGAAGCCCCGCAGAGAATGCTATTTGTGTTGATAATGAGTATTAAGATGTTTGGTGCTTGATTATCTTTAAGTTTGCCATTTAGTTTTATTGTGGTATTTAATATTTGGTGACTTATTAAGCTTTGACTTACATAAAATGGGCAACGCTAAAGGTTACTTGCATTGGTTGGTACGCACTTTTACACTCATTATTTTATTGGTTCAATAAAATGTCTAAATACGAAAGTGACTCTGTTGAAGCGCAATATCAACCTGGGTCTGAAAGGCTAGTTTTAGCAAACAAGTTAGCGATTGTTGATGAAACGGAAATGGATGATATTGAAGCCGTTCTTTTAGTTAAGCTATATGAAAAAATTTTTACGACGACTGACTCAAAAAATGGTACATTTTCTTTTCAAAATATTGCTAATTGGCACAGGCAGTGGCTAGGTAATGTATACGAATGGGCAGGTAAAATAAGAAGTATTGATATGGGCAAGGGCGGATTTCAGTTTATGTCGCCTTTACAAATTGAGAAAAATATTAGGTTATTTGAAGGTGAGTATTTATCTCGATTTAATAATTTACCAGAAATGACAGATGAAGAGCTTGTGTCATTTATAGCGCAGAGCCATGTTGAGTTTATTTTAATTCATCCATTTCGTGAAGGTAACGGTAGGATAAGCCGTTTATTAATGGATTTTTTGTGCAGTAAAGCTGGTAAAGGAACGCTTGATTATAGCTTGTGGGACGAGCATAAAGACTTTTATTTCAAGTCAATTCAAGCGGGTGTAAATAAAAATTACCAACACATTGAAAGGCTTGTGAGAGATATAATTAAATAGCGAGCGAAAGAGACTCATATTTGAGTTTGTTTGCTTTTAGCTTTTTCTCTATTGTTTTAACTGTTTCGCCAGTTTCGATGGCAGTAGAGCTAGCAACAGATCTTAAAATCATACTCTTTGTGATTTTTTTCTTATTTTCACTCATTTTACCGCCTCAAATAAATTTAGATCTGAAATTAACCTTACACCTAGACACTCGTGATATCAATTAACGTTGAAAGTATTATTTTACGGAAGAATTGAAGGCTCGGGATTAAATTTAAATCTAAGATGTTGATTTAATTGGTCGGTATGGAGAGATTCGAACTCTCGACCCCTGCCACCCCATGACAGTGCGCTACCAAGCTGCGCCACATACCGATTTGTATGCAATAGTACGTGTATTTTTTTAAAAATCAATAAGCGATTGTTTGTTTGGGTGTTTATTACGCAAGAGACCTAAAAAGGCACTCTTGCGGTATATTAATTGGCTAGTCTTTATTTAACCACTTTTTGATCGAGTCATACATCTCATCTCGTATTAATGGTTGAGCTTTTTTGTTAGGGTGTAAACTATCGTTTTGCATTAGCTCAGGTTGACCAGCAACATCGAGCATAAAAAAGTTCATTAGATGCGCATTTGTTTCTTCGCTAACGCGCGAGAAAGTGTCTGTAAACATTTTGCTGTAACGCGGACCGTAATTAGGGGGAATGTAAATCTCCATTAAGGCGGTCATCGCATTAGCTGCTTGGCTTTTTTGAATAAGAGACGTTAAGTTAGTTTGCATTTTTTTGACTGGAAAACCACGTAAACCGTCATTAGCACCTAGCTCAATAAGTACATGAGTGGGTTCGTATTGCTCAAGCAATGCATCTAAACGGCGTAGGGCTCCACCAGATGTTTCGCCACTAATACTGGCGTTGATAAGTTCAATGTCGGCTTGTTCGTCATCGTATTTATCTTGTAACAATTTTACCCAGCCTTCTTCTTGTTGAAGTCCGTAGGCTGCGCTTAAACTGTCACCGAGTATTAAAATCGTGTTGTCGGCTGCTGCGCTCAGCGGTTTGATAACTAAAAATAAAATGAATACTAAACGAAGGATTGAATGAGTCATATGTCAGCGCTTTCTCAATTAAATATAATTCAGGTTAATGGTTTGTCTAAAGTAGTCTCCACCTTTGAAGGCGAGCTGCCCATCCTCAGTGACATCAGCTTTAATGTCAAGCATGGCGAGTCTGTTGCTATTGTTGGCACGTCGGGCTCTGGTAAATCAACGTTACTCAGTTTATTAGCAGGGCTGGATACCGCAAGCAGCGGCGAAATATTTTTAGATGGCGAGCCATTACACAATTTAGATGAAGAAGAGCGTGCTGCACTGCGCGCGGCTAAAATTGGATTTGTGTTTCAATCGTTCATGTTAGTACAAAGCTTAACTGCACTAGAAAACGTTATGCTACCAGCAGAACTTGCTGGCGAAAGTGATGCAAAAGAGCAAGCAATTGCATTACTTGAAAAAGTAGGCTT
Source organism: Pseudoalteromonas sp. 78C3 (assembly GCF_002836695.1). Lineage (NCBI taxonomy): Bacteria > Pseudomonadati > Pseudomonadota > Gammaproteobacteria > Alteromonadales > Pseudoalteromonadaceae > Pseudoalteromonas > Pseudoalteromonas sp. 78C3. Next base: position 41,570 of record NZ_PJAV01000129.1, on the reverse strand, counting down.
GAGCCATCGAATTGATCATTACCCGTCGCAACTCTCTGGCGGTGAACAACAGCGTGTTGCTATTGCGCGAGCATTTATTGGTACACCTAAAATACTGTTTGCTGATGAGCCTTCGGCTAATTTAGACAGCAAAAACGGTAAAATGATTGAATCCTTATTATTTGATTTAAACACGCAACACGGCACCACGCTTATTTTGGTTACTCACGATGAAGGGCTTGCACAAAAATGTGAGCACACTATTCAAATAGAGGCGGGTTTACTGGTAAAAAGCCAAGTAGAGGACGTTGCTAATGTGGGTTAAGTTAGCGCTTAAGTTATTTTCGCGAGAATTTCGCCGTGGTGAGCTAACAGTTATAAGCGCAGCTATCGCCCTTGCTGTTTTAACCGTGCTTACACTGTCTATGGTTACTGAGCGAATAGGGCAAAGTATTGCGCAAAAAAGCAGTGCTTTTATTGCAGCAGACCGTGTACTTGCAAGCGATCATGTTCTCGACACTGCTTTTATTACTAAAGCACAGAGCCAAAATTTAAAAACGGCGCAAATGGTGTACTTCGACACTATGTTGTTTGCCGATGATGAAATGCAGTTTAGCTCAGTAAAAGCGGCATCTAATGCGTACCCGTTAAAAGGGCAGTTAAAAGTTAAGGATACCTTAACAGGTGAAACTAAGGTTGCTAATAGCGGGCCAACGCCTGGTAATGTGTGGCTAAGTGAATCAGTATTTTACAGTTTAAATATTGATATAGGCGCGCAAGTAGAGCTTGGCGCTGCATTATTTAATGTTTCAAAAGTTATTGTAGAAGAGCCCGATGCGCCATTTAATGTATTTTCGAGCAGCCGTCGCGTGCTTATTAATATTGACGATGTGGCAAAAACCGAAGTTGTGCAGCCAGGTAGTCGTGTTTATTATCGCCAACTTTATGCAGGTAGTGAGGCCGATATAAATAGCTTTTACGAGTGGCTTAAACCACAAATGAAAGAAAACCAACAATGGTACGGCGTTAAAGACCGTCAATCACCTATTTCAAATAGTTTAAACCGTGCAGAGAGCTTTTTATTACTTGCCGGCCTATTAGGTATTATTTTAGCCGCAGTGGCTATAGCCGTTTCAGCAAAACGTTATTGTGAACGCCAATACGACCCAGTAGCGATGATGAAAACGCTAGGCGGTAGCCGTTCAATGATCCGCAAAATATACATGCTCCATTTATTGCTTGTATGTGCAATGGCGGTAAGTATTGGGCTGTTAATTGGTTATGGCTTGCAAGAAATAGCAACAAGTTACTTATCGAAAAGTATGGGCACAGAGCTACCTTTAGGTGGCTTTAAACCTTGGCTGGTGGCTATAAGCACTGGCGTAATTTGTGCCGTTATGTTTTCTATTAAACCGTTATTTGATTTATTTGATATTCCACCGCTTAGAGTGCTGCGCCGTAACTTAGGTGACAAGTTGGCAGTAAGTCGTGTGCATTTAGGCATGAGTGCGCTAACCGTGTTTTTATTAATGTGGTTATTTAGTAACAACATAAAAATAACGCTTATTTTGTTTATATCAACACTTGCGCTAATTGGTGTGTTGTTTTTGATATCTAAATTAATATTTGGTGGCGGTCGAAAGCTTGGCTTAAAACCAGGTAACAGTTGGTCGCTTGCAATTGCATCTATTCAAAAGCGTGCAAATGTGAACGCGGTACAGTTAATTAGTTTTTCGTTAGCGATTAAATTACTGCTGTTTTTAGTGGTACTTAAAAACGACATGATATCTGATTGGCAGTCGCAACTTCCTGCCGATGCGCCTAATGCGTTTTTAGTTAATATTACGCAAAATGAGCTTGAGCCAATTAATGAATATTTAGCTCAAAAAGATATTCAAGTATCAGAGTTTTATCCCACTATTCGTGGGCGCGTAAATGCGGTAAATGGCGAGTTGGTAGCACGTTCTGTATCGCTGCAAGACAACGAGAAAAAAGACGAAGAAGCACGTGCAGGTATTGGCCGCGAGCTAAACCTTACATGGCTTAAAGATGTGCCTGACCAGAATGAAGTAACACAAGGCACGTGGTTTGGTAAAAATGCGATGGCTGAAGCCTCAGTAGAGGAGTCGATGCTTGAGCGTTTAGATGTTGAGATAGGCGATACGCTTACATTTTTAATTGGTTCGCAGTCGTTCGATGCTAAAATCACCAGTGTGCGCAAAGTTAATTGGGCCACGCTTAAACCTAACTTTTTTATTATTTTAAGCCCAGATGTACTTGCAGATTTTCCGGCAACGTATATTTCGTCGGTACGTATAAACCCAGATCAAAAGCGTGATTTTAGCCAGTTATTGCGTACTTACCCTACTATTACAGCGATTGATATTGATAACTTTGTTAAGCAAATACAAACAACTATTTCGCAAGTATCACTCGCCATTGGCTTTGTACTTGCAATTGTTGTGCTGTGTGGCGCGCTTGTACTTATATCGCAAGTGCAAGCTAGTTTAGGTGAGCGTATGCAAGAAATTGTCATACTGCGAACGCTTGGGGCTAAAAGCCGATTAATTAAAAACGCGACCTTGTACGAGTTTTTATTACTCGGCGGTTTAGCTGGCTTAGTTGCTGCATTTTTTAGTGATATAGCGCTTTTAATTGTGCAGCAACAAATGTTTGATTTAGCAGGTAAGTTACATCCGCATATATGGATTATTGGTCCGGTAGCTGGCGGTGTATTTGTGGCTGGTTTAGGCTATTTAATGATTGCCCGAACACTTAAACAAAATACCCAAGGATTAGTGCGTGCCCTAGGGTAAGCTTAAACTAACATGCTCCTTCAAATGCCCACCTAACACGTGGGCATTTTTGTTTTTCTTTGTACTGGTAATTTATACAGTGCTCTGGCATTATTAGCGTAATTTAAAAATAATAACAATGGAGTGCTGTTTGGCCATTATTTTAGGGATCGATCCTGGTTCACGTTTGACCGGATATGGCGTTGTTGCCCACCAAGGTTCTAAATTTACATACTTAGGCAGTGGTTGTATTAAGTTAGCCGATCATCCTTTTCCGGTTAGGCTTAAAATGATCTATCAAGGCATTACACAGCTTATTGAGCAGTTTTCACCAGAAACCTTTGCCATTGAAAAAGTATTTATGGCGCATAACCCCGATTCAGCTTTAAAACTAGGCCAAGCTAGAGGCGCCGCGATTGTTGGCGCTGCAATGGCCGACTTACCCGTATTTGAATACTCAGCTAGGCAAATTAAGCAAGCAGTAGTAGGTAACGGTGGCGCTGATAAAACACAAGTGCAGCACATGGTAAAAAATATTTTAAAACTACCCGGTACGCCACAGGCCGATGCAGCTGATGCACTCGCTATTGCGATTTGCCACGCTCACTCAGAACAAAATTTAATTAAACTAGCGGGTAGCGCAAGCAAAACCGTTAGAGGACGTTTAAGGAAATAACTATGATAGGCCGCTTAAATGGTATTTTAGTCGAAAAACAGCCACCAGAAATATTACTTGAAGTAAGTGGTGTAGGTTACGAAGTACAAATGCCAATGACCTGTTTTTACGATTTACCAAAAATTGGTGAAAACGCGATTGTTTACACCCACTTTGTAGTGCGTGAAGATGCTCAACTATTATTTGGTTTTAATAATAAAGTTGAACGCGCCTTGTTTAGAGAGCTATTAAAAGCAAATGGCGTTGGTCCAAAACTTGGCTTAGCTATTTTATCGGGCATGTCGGCAAAGCAATTTGTAAGCTGTGTAAATAACGAAGACTCAACGTCGCTAGTTAAATTACCCGGTGTAGGTAAAAAAACAGCCGAGCGTTTAGTACTCGAAATGAAAGACAGGCTAAAAGATTGGGGTAATGATTTATTTACGCCATTTAGCGACAGCGCAGTAATAGAGCCAATGAGCGATGCGACAATAGCTAATAACGCAGCCGATGATGCCGTATCGGCACTGCTTGCATTAGGTTATAAATTGCCACAAGCTCAAAAAGCAGTAAAATCGATAAGCAAACCCGATATGTCTACTGAGGTTCTTATTAGAGAATCTTTAAAATCAATGTTGTGAGTAACCCATGATTGAAGCGGATCGCTTAATTGATGCGACTGAAAAAACAAATGAAGACTCTATAGATCGTGCAATAAGACCAAAACTTTTAGCCGACTACAGAGGCCAGCCTCATGTTAAGCAGCAAATGGAAATTTTTATTGAAGCTGCTCGAACCCGTGGTGAAGCGCTCGATCATTTATTAATATTTGGCCCACCAGGGCTTGGTAAAACCACGCTTGCAAATATTGTAGCCAACGAATTACACGTAAGTATTAAAACAACATCCGGCCCTGTACTTGAAAAAGCAGGTGATTTAGCTGCGTTACTTACTAATTTAGAAGAAGGCGATGTACTGTTTATTGATGAAATACACAGGCTAAGCCCGCAAGTTGAAGAAATACTGTATCCAGCAATGGAAGACTACCAGCTTGATATAATGATTGGTGAAGGCCCAGCTGCGCGTTCTATTAAATTAGACTTACCTGCATTTACACTTATTGGTGCCACTACGCGAGCAGGCTCGCTAACATCGCCACTGCGTGACCGTTTTGGTATTGTGCAGCGATTAGAGTTTTATTCTGTAGAAGATTTGTCGCACATAGTAGGGCGCTCTGCACATTATCTTGGTTTAGAAATGTGTGATGATGGCGCAACCGAAATTGCACAACGTTCACGTGGTACACCACGTATTGCAAACCGTTTATTACGCCGTGTACGCGATTACACACAGGTAAAATCTGACGGTACAGTAAATGCCGAAGTAGCTAAGCAAGCGCTTGATATGATTGACGTAGATAAAAGTGGTTTTGATTATATGGATCGCAAATATTTACTCGCCATAATTGAAAAATTCATGGGCGGCCCAGTAGGACTCGACAATGTAGCTGCAGCTATTGGTGAAGAGCGTGAAACAATAGAAGATGTAATAGAGCCTTTTTTAATTCAGCAAGGGTTTATTCAGCGTACTCCGCGTGGGCGAATAGTGTCTGACAGTGCATATCATCACTTTGGTTTACTTCCTAAAAAAGACTAGCCTCATCATAAACATTACTTGCTGTGGTTTATTGCGCAGCAGGTAATTGACTTAGTATCCCTTTCTTTCAAATATTTATACGGCTGGTATTTTACCCAAAACCTCACCAAACTGTTGCAAATGTTATTTAAAAATACTTATACGCTTTATAGTTAACTGTTAATTCACAGGGCGTTAAGACTCGCGAAGCTATCCTGCGTACCATTCAAACTAGTAACCGAATTACTTATTGTAAAATAGTTAGGGCAATTATTAGTTTATAAATAAAGTATGTAGCGCACCAAATTGTAGGCAAAAAAAAGCCCGCAAAAAATGCGGGCAAACAACAAGTTGAAGGAAGTAATCCAGGGAACTACGTTTTACTGAATTTGGTTTTATCCAGAAAGAGTAAAACAATGTAATACGATAAAATATCCTATTACTAAGAACTTGGCTTAATGAAACTATCTCATTCAGTGCGCTAGTTCGGTATGGGAGAATAATACGTAAGATCACCTTTTTGTTCAAACTAGAAAATTTGTATTTTCAGATTAGAAAAACTAATTCGGTGAATTTTATTGTTGTTTGAATCTTGCGCGTTAATTAATCGTTAAATTTATAAGTTAATGAAATTTCTAGCTTAAGTAATTTATTTTGATGTGGCTCGGTATTAGTTTTACTGTTACGTGAAGGTAAGGCTTATAGGTTTTGAGTGTTTATGCTCTTATTTTGAATAAACGGCGCATTTTATGACGTTTTACTTATATATTTACGCATATTTATAGTTAGCGAGTTTATTTAAAAGATTAAATAAAATACTGAGGCAAAGGGAAATGCCAACTAAAGCTGTTTTTTAACGTTTTTTGTTGCCTATTCATAGCAATACCGTTGTCAGCTTGAAATGGACTAGATACACTAGATGCAACTTTTGACCGTATAAACGGTCATATTTACACAAATTAACCAATTTGCCGTATTTTGAAATTACTTAGGAGTTTAACGTGGGATCAGGGCTTAATTTTTTAGACCTAATTTTAGAAGCAAGCTTGCTTGTTCAGTTAGTGATGTTAGGGCTAGTTGCCATGTCTGTAATGTCGTGGACAATTATATTTCAGCGTAAAAAAGCAATATCAGATGCACTATCAAATGCTAAGAAATTTGAGCAAAAATTTTGGTCTGGTATTGATCTAAGTAAATTGTATAACGAAATATCGTCACGCAGCGGTCAGTCTCAAGGTATTGAAGCCTTATTTACTTCAGGCTTTAAAGAGTTTGCTCGTCATAAAAAGAATACATTTCAAAGTGCGAGTATTGTTATGGAAGGGACGCATCGTTCTATGCGTGTTGCGCTTTCTCGTGAAATTGAAAAAATTGAATCTAGCTTATCGTTTTTAGCAACGGTAGGTTCTATTAGTCCGTACATCGGTTTGTTTGGTACAGTGTGGGGTATTATGAATGCCTTTATTGCACTAGGTGAAGTTAAGCAAGCTACATTACAAATGGTAGCACCCGGTATAGCAGAGGCACTTATTGCGACTGCTATGGGTTTATTCGCGGCAATTCCGGCCGTTATTGCTTATAACCGCTTTTCAAACAGTGTTGAAAAGCTTGAGTCTCACTATATTAACTTTATGGAAGAGTTTGCTAATATTTTACACCGTCAAGCAGCTACACAAATAGAGGCACAAGCGAATGTATCAGCGTAAAAAGCGCCGTCCGGTCGCAGAAATTAATGTAGTACCTTACATTGATGTAATGTTGGTATTACTTATTATATTTATGGCAACAGCACCGCTTATTACACACGGTGTAAAAGTTGATTTACCTAAAATGGAAGAGTCTGATTTAGTTGATACTAAAGATACTCCGCCCATTATTGCTTCAATTGATGCAGAGGGTAAATATTATGTAAGCGTAGGTACTGATCCTGAAGAGCCTATGGAAGCACTTGATGTTGCTGCGGTTATAAAATTACAGTTAATGAAAAACCCTGACGTGCCAGTTATGATTAAAGGCTCGGGTAAGGTGTCGTATCAAGAAGTATTATTACTAATGGATTTTTTGAAAAATGCAGGCGTACCATCAGTAGGATTAATGACTGAATCCTTTGAGGGGAAGTAGCTGTATGAATAGTTCAGTAGTAAAATCGATAGTACTTCATTTAGGCATTGGTGGTTTTTTGTATGCGTCTGCAAACATTCATCCGCCAGCACCTAAAGTAATGGAGGTAACGCTTAATTCGGCTATACCTACGCCAGATAAAGCAGTATCAGCCGTTACAGTTGATCAAAAACAAGTTGAGCAAAAAATTGCTGAACTTCAAAAGAAAGAAAAAGATAAAAAAAGTGCTGAAGACAAACGTATCCGCGATTTAGAACGCAGAGCGGCCAATGCACGTAAGCAACGCGAATCTGAATCTAGGCATATTAAAAAGCTAGAGCAAGAACGTAAAGCTAAAGAAAAAGAAACAGCCGAGGCGCAAGCACAAGCTAAAAAAGCACGTGCCATTGAGCAAAAAGAGCGCGCTAAAGCTAAGCAAGCCGAAAAGCAAAAGCAAGAAGCTGAAAGTGCAGCAAAAGCTGCTGCTGATAAGCGTAAAACCGAAGAAGACGCACTTAAAAAAGCAGAAGCTGAACGTAAAAAACGTGAAGAAGAAGCAAAAGAGCGTGCAGCCGAGGCAGAACGTAAACGCCAGCAAGCAATGCAAGAGCAAATGTTACAAGAGCAACTTGCCAAAGAGCAGGCTGCCCGTAGTAAAATACGTCAACAACAAGTGGTAAGCGAAGTTGATAAGTACCGTGCATTAATTATGGCGCGTATTCAGCAAAACTTATTGATTGATGAAAAAATGAAAAACCAACAGTGCCGAGTAAATATTCGTTTAGGTTTTAATGGTTTAGTAACGCAAGTTAAATCATTAGGTGGCGATAAGTTGGTATGTGAAGCTGCATTAAGAGCAGTGCGCATGGCCGACACATTACCGGTATCTAAAGATAAAGACGTATTCGAACAACTTAAGAATATTAATTTAACAATCAAGCCAGAATTTTAAAGGAATGATATGTTCAACAAAATAAAAATAGCCTGTTTAGTTTTACTGTTTGGGTTTGTGGGTGTTGCTAATGCAGCACTTGAAATTGTAATAACTGAGGGTGTAGACGGTGCAAGGCCCATTGCTATAGTACCTTTTAAGTACCAAGGTGTTGGCCCGATCCCTGAAAAATTAAGCAGTGTTATTGCTGCTGATTTAATGCGCAGTGGTAAATTTAAACCTGTAGATGTAGCGCAGATGCCACAACAGCCAACCAAAGACAGCGAAATTGATTACGCATCTTGGGTTAATAAAGGTGTGGAAGCGATATTAGTGGGCGAAGTTGAGCAGCAAACTGATGGGCGTTACTTAGTGCGTTATGAGTTAGTTGACGTGATCCGCGGCCAAATTACCGGTGGCAACACACAAATGATGAGTAATGGTAAGCTAGTTAAAAGCCAAGATCATATTTTGGAAGCGCGTGAAAGTGTTATTGGTGAAAGTGGTTTTCGCCGTTACTCTCATCGAATCAGTGACGTTATTTATGAAAGATTGACTGGTGAAAAAGGCGCATTTTTAACTAAAATTGCCTATGTAATAGTACGTGATAATGATGATAAGCCTTATCAGTTAGTTGTTGCAGATTATGACGGATTTAATGAGCAAGTATTACTTCGCTCAAAAGAGCCTTTAATGTCGCCAGCGTGGTCACCAGATGGTACTAAGTTAGCGTATGTAACGTTTGAAAACCGTCAAAGCCAAATTTACATTCAAGATATATACACAGGTAAACGCGAAATAATAGCAAGCTACCGTGGTATTAATGGTGCACCGCAGTTTTCGCCAGATGGTAAAAAGCTATTGTTAGTGCTTTCTAAGGACAAGACGGGTGCAACAGAAGTTTACATGCTTGACCTAGCTACACGTAAAGAAACACGCTTAACAAATCACCGTAGCATAGATACTGAGCCATCTTGGCACCCTAATGGTCAAGATATTGTGTTTACATCTGAAAGGGGTGGTAATGCTCAGATTTATAAGTTAAATTTAAAAACAGGTAGGTCACAACGACTCACCTTTGATGGTGATATGAATCTTGCTGGTTCAATAACACCAGATGGAAAAGAATTAGTGATGGTTAACCGTACCAACGGGCAGTACCATCTTGCTAAGAAAGAGCTGGCTACAGGCGCGTTCCAAGTATTAACGAGAACACGCCTAGATGAATCACCGAGCATAGCGCCAAATGGTTCGATGATTATATATAGCACGCTTCATAATAATAAACAGGTACTTGCGCTAGTATCGATGGACGGCCGCTTTAAGGCACGGTTACCTGTGCTAGACGGACAAGTAAAGGCACCAGCTTGGTCGCCATACTTACAGTAATATTACTGGTTTACTCAAAATAGGAATCTACTCAATGCAACTTAACAAAATACTTAAAGGCCTGCTAATTGCTGTGCCAGTAATGACATTAGCAGCTTGTAGCTCATCTTCAGATATTGATGAAGGTGCTGCAAACCAATCAAATCAAGGCGTTGTTGAGCAATCAACTAACACTGATACAGTTGAAGTAGCTACAATCTCTCCTGAGCAACAAGCAGAAGAGCAACTTCGTCAAAAGTACGAAGCACTTCGTCAAGAGCAAGTAATCTACTTTGATTTTGATACTGCGACAGTTGAAAGCAAGTACGCAGACTTACTTCGTGCACATGCTGAGTTTTTAGTTCAAAACTCATCAGTTAAAGTACTAATTGAAGGCCATGCAGATGAGCGCGGTACTCCAGAGTACAATATTGCACTAGGTGAGCACCGTGGCCAAGCAGTTGAAAAATACTTATTAAGCTTAGGTGTTTCAGCTAGCCAAATGTCAGTGGTAAGCTACGGTGAAGAGAAGCCAATGGTTAAGTCTCGCACTGAATCAGCTTTCGCTAAAAACCGCCGTGCGGTACTAGTTTACTAAGATAAGAGATATTATGAAGCCGAAAATTATTTTGGCAGCCATGATATTGAGCGGGAGCACCCAGTTAATGGCTGCTCCCGCTCCTGTTTCAGAAGCTGCGAGTTCACAATCAAGTATTGAGAAGCGATTAGCGTCGCTTGAGAATATGATGCAACAGCGTAACTTTTTGCAAGTAGAGTTACAGCAACAGCTTAACTTGTTACAAGACGAAGTAAGCCAAATTCGAGGTGTAACCGAAGAGCAAAGCTACAAGCTTGAAAAAGTACTGCAGCGTCAGCGTGAGTTGTATCAAGAAATTGAAAACCGCGTGAGCCAGGCTTATACACAGCCAGCAGCAGCTCCCGCAACTGATTACACGCAACAAAGCAATGCACAGACCTATAGCAGTGACTTATCTGAAAACGAAGCCTATGAGCGCGCTGTTGCGTTAATAATGAAAGATAAACGCTATGACCAAGCGATTCCTGAATTTCAAACGTTTTTAACTACCTACCCAAACTCTGTCTATGCGTCTAATGCGCATTATTGGTTAGGGCAGTTGCTTACTATTAAAAATGATGGTGTAAAAGCAGTAGAGCACTTTAAAGTCGTTGTGAACGAATTTCCAAATTCTAATAAACGTCCAGATGCAATGCTAAAGTTAGGCACACTTTTACAAGATCAAGGTTCAGCGGCGCAAGCACAAAAAATATTGAGCGATCTTATCAATCAATACCCAAGTACAACCGCTGCAAAACTAGCAACTGATCGTTTAGGAAACTAAAGTTCACTAGCGATTAAATTTCTAGTTAGGGCGAGCAAACTACATGGAAACTCTCGAAGAATCTTGGATTTGCATGTAGTTTGAGCACAAACGGTTTAATTTTGTGCATCTAGACATAAAAACTTAAAAAAAGAGACAATTTCGGTTGCACTCATTTTATAAATAAGTATTATAAGCGCCCGCAGCAAACGAATGGTTACCCCACTCGAAATGCGACAAAAAGAGCGGGTTATTAGCTCAGTTGGTAGAGCAGTTGACTTTTAATCAATTGGTCGATGGTTCAAATCCATCATAACCCACCATTCTTTGAATGGTCTTTTATCGGCGGATTTACGTAGAATACTAAGTTGTTATAAAACGCAACGTCAGAGCGGGTCATTAGCTCAGTTGGTAGAGCAGTTGACTTTTAATCAATTGGTCGATGGTTCAAATCCATCATGACCCACCATTCTTTATTCCTTGTGAATAGTGTGTGGCATCAATCGGCGGATTTACGCAGGCTTTAACTTAGAAATAAGTTAGCAACTGGAACGGGTTATTAGCTCAGTTGGTAGAGCAGTTGACTTTTAATCAATTGGTCGATGGTTCAAATCCATCATAACCCACCATTCTTTATTCCTTTGAATAGTGATTGGTTCCAATCGACGGATTTACGTAAAGTAGTAAGTTGCATTTAAACGCAACAATAGAGCGGGTTATTAGCTCAGTTGGTAGAGCAGTTGACTTTTAATCAATTGGTCGATGGTTCAAATCCATCATAACCCACCATTCTTTATTCCTTGTGAATAGTGTGTGGCATCAATCGGCGGATTTACGTAAGCTTCATTCATAATTGAATAAGTGCATAGAGCGGGTTATTAGCTCAGTTGGTAGAGCAGTTGACTTTTAATCAATTGGTCGATGGTTCAAATCCATCATAACCCACCATTCTATGAAAAGTTATATAAGAGCGGGTCATTAGCTCAGTTGGTAGAGCAGTTGACTTTTAATCAATTGGTCGATGGTTCAAATCCATCATGACCCACCATTCTTTATTCTTATGAATAATGTTTGGCATCAATCGGCGGATATACATAAGCTTCATTCATAATTGAATAAGCGCATAGATTGGGTTATTAGCTCAGTTGGTAGAGCAGTTGACTTTTAATCAATTGGTCGATGGTTCAAATCCATCATAACCCACCATTCTATGAAAGTTTTAATCGGCGGATTTACGCAGCTTTTTACAAAGCAGATTTATATTAGAGCGGGTCATTAGCTCAGTTGGTAGAGCAGTTGACTTTTAATCAATTGGTCGATGGTTCAAATCCATCATGACCCACCACTCTCTAATACTTTCCTTTATATTCTTTTTTAAATTCCCATTCTAATTTTTATAAACAGCTTTACTAGTTTGCTGTTATTTGTGTTTATATTCTCGTATAATTCGCCCTAATTAATGCACTGTAGATAAGTGGTCGAGAACATGAGTCTAGCTCAAACTATTATGCCTGAAGGTTATATTTTCCCCCCTAAGCCAGCACCGTTAACAAATGACGAGCAAGGCGAATATAAAGCGCGTATAAAACAATTACTAAAAGATAAAAATGCAGTACTTGTTGCACATTATTATACCGATCCTGAAATTCAAGCACTTGCTGAAGAAACCGGCGGTTGCGTTGCCGATTCGCTAGAAATGGCGCGTTTTGGTGCACGTCACGATGCAGATATGATCATCGTCGCGGGCGTGAAATTTATGGGCGAAACAGCCAAAATTTTAACGCCAAATAAAACGGTTGTTATGCCAACGCTTGAAGCGACGTGTTCGCTAGATATTGGTTGCCCGATAGACGAGTTCTCAGCGTTTTGTGATGAGCACCCTGACCGTAAAGTGGTTGTGTATGCAAACACCTCTACCGCAGTTAAGGCGCGTGCAGATTGGATTGTAACCTCATCATGTGCACTTGAAATAGTAGAGCACCTTGATGAGCAAGGCGAAAAAATTATTTGGGGCCCAGATAAGCACCTTGGTAGTTATATTCAAAAAAATACCGGTGCTGATATGCTTATGTGGAATGGCGCATGTATTGTACATGACGAATTTAAAACTAAAGCCTTAAAAGATATGAAGGCGCTACACCCAGATGCAGGCGTATTAGTTCATCCTGAGTCACCAGCAGAAATTGTTGCACTTGCCGATTCGGTTGGATCTACGAGCCAATTAATTAAAGCTGCGCAAACAATGGACAATAAAAAGTTTATTGTAGCAACCGATCGCGGCATCTTTTATAAAATGCAGCAACTATGTCCAGATAAAGAGTTTTTTGCGGCTCCAACGGCAGGTGAGGGCGCTTCATGTAAAAGTTGCGCACATTGCCCTTGGATGGCAATGAATGGCTTAAAAGCGATTGAGGAAGCTCTCATAAGCCCTAAAGGTAAAGAAGTATTCGTTGATATGGATTTACGCGAAGGCGCACTTAAGTCGCTTAATCGCATGCTTGAATTTACTGCGAGCATGGCTAAGTAATTTTAAAAGTATAAATTAAAACGGTTAGGTCTTAGATTTAGCCGTTTTTTGTGCCTATAGATAAGCTATTGCTTGATAAGTAAGCATTTAAAGGCTCATATTTAAAAATGCCTTGCACCTTAAGGGTCTATTTCATACTATAGCGCGCTGTTGCATTACACAATTGCAGCACTGTGGAGGGATGGCTGAGTGGCTGAAGGCGCACGCCTGGAAAGTGTGTTTAGGTTTATCCCTAACGAGGGTTCGAATCCCTCTCCCCCCACCATTATTCTTAGAGCCCAGTTACTAATATCGAAAGGTATTAGTAACTGGGTTTTTTAATGCCTTCGCAATGACTAACTATTAACTAAATAGAGTGTTGATAACATGCCTACAAGCTCATGTTTTTCAATTGGCTTTGAAACGTAACCATCAAATAACTGCCTGTATATTTCTTTTTGCTCTGTAAAAACATTAGCGGTTAACGCGATAACAATTTGTTCGTTATTAAGCGCCTTAATTTTTTTACATGCCTGAAGACCATCCATTTTAGGCATTTGAATGTCCATAAAAATAATGTCTGGCTTGTGTGACTCGTATAATGAGATTGCTTCTAAACCATTGTTAGCAATAATAATGGTGGCTTTTGTAGGCTCAAGCATCGCAGATGCAACAAGCTGATTTATTTTATTATCTTCAGCTAATAAAATAGTTTTTCCAGATAGGTCAGGAAGCTCAACATTTTTTGTTATTAATGTGCTGTCATCAATCTGTGCTTGTTTTAATGGTAAGTACACATAAAACTGACTACCTGAATCTAATTGGCTTGTTACTTTAATTTCGCCATTCATTAAACCTATTAATGATTTAGTAATAGGTAAACCAAGACCTGTACCGCCATATTCACGCGTAGTGGATTGCTCTGCTTGTTCAAAGCGCTCAAACAATCGCTCTATAGCCTGCTCAGAAATTCCAATTCCGGTGTCTGATATACAACAACATATTTTGTTTTCGTCGGTTAGCCTAAAGGTGACTGTAACGCCACCTTGCGACGTAAACTTAATCGCATTAGATATTAGGTTTAAAAATATCTGTCTGAGTCTAACGGGGTCGCCCACCCAGTACTTATGCTCAATATTAATTATAAATTTAAGGTATATATTTTTATCACTGGCTTGCAGGCCAAGATCAGACTCTAAGTGGTGAATAAGTTCAAAAAGGTCGAATGATTTATATTCTAATGAAAGCTTCCCAGCTTCAATTTTAGAAAAATCGAGGATATCATTAATAATAGTGGTGAGTGAGCGGGTCGAATAAAGTGATTTTTTTAAATACTCTTTTGATTTTTCATTCAATGGCTGCTCTTGCAGTAACTGTAATGTACCTAGTATGCCATTCATAGGTGTGCGTATTTCGTGACTCATATTTGCTAAAAATTCAGATTTAGCTTGTGATGCCTGTTCAGCTAATTCTTTAGCATGTCCGAGAGCTTGTTCGTGATTAATTTGTTCGGTCAAATCGTATGCTACACCCAAATAGCCAACAATTTCATTTTCGTTATTTAATAAAGAGGTGACACTTATATTAACTTGTATGTGCTCGCCTGTAGAAGAAATGTATGTCCACTGATTGATATCAGGCTCTGTAGCCGTTGCTTTTAAGATAAACACTTCAAAACCAGGGAAAACAGGTTCATTTAACTCTGCACTAAGCTGTTTGGCTTTTTTTATAATTTCTTCTTTTAAATGAAAAATACCCGGATTTTCAATTCCAATAACGTCTTGCGCTTTATAGCCTAATAACTTTTCAGAGGCGGGATTAAACAAAGTAATTAAGCCATTTATGTCGGTCGCAATAATAGAGTAACTGGCACTGTTTAAAATACTTTGTTGAAGCATACTTATATCGGCAATTTCTTTAGTACGTAATTTTACTTCTTTTTCTAATTTTAAATTTGTTTGCTGCAGCATATGCTTATTTTGTTTAGCTTTGATAATTCTTCGCTGTGTTCTTTGTGCTCTACGATAAAAAAACAGCTGAATTATTAAAGTTATAAACATACAAATAAGGGTATAAAAAACACCATTGACAATAGCTTGATATTTACTCGGTAAGTGTAGTGATTCAATAAATGTGTCTGAAGCACTAAGTGTGATTTCCCATGTTCTTCCCATCACTTTAATTACTTTATTTAACTGATAATCAGCCGTGTTGCTTTTAATGCCGTAGCTAAAAAAGTCAGTTTTAACGTTGTTACTTATGTCGCTAATGACTAACTTATTTTCATCAGCTTGGGAAAGAGAGTCTAAAATATTGTTTATTAATAAAGGGGAGTAAGTCCATCCAATTAATTGCTCTAAACGCTGGATTTTATCAGTTGGAATAATAATATTTTTATAAACTGGTAGTAAAATTAAAAAGCCTTGTTTCGATTTGTTATCCGCTTGGATTAAAGTAATAGGCGCTGATAATTGAACTTGGTTATTAATTGCAGAGTTTAATGCTGCTTTTTTACGTGTACTTTCCGATGCAATATCGAGTCCTAGAGCCCGTGAATTACTTTGCTCAGGAAATATATACTGAATAATAAAGTGCTCATCACTTTCGTTAGCTAGTTTATTTAGTTTGAATATTTGGTTAGGTCGATCGGATTTTGCAGTTTTTAAGAATTGAGCTAAGTTTTCGGCATTCACTTTTCTTATAAAACCAATACCATTTGCTCCAGGGAATTCTTGGGCGTAGTTACGACTGTTAGAGTAATTAGAAATTGTTTGGTAGCTTAAATTATTAACGCCAATGCCGTGTATAAATCCTTTTAAACCGTATAGCCCATATTTATACAAGTCGAATCTGCTAGTAACGCCTGTTGAGAGTGAAGAAAGGCGGTTGTTGAGGGCTTCATTTATTTTGTTATTAACAGCATCTTGATGTGCAGCGTGGGCAAAGTAAGTTAATACAACACCACTGATGAAAAAAATAGCATGAGTAAGCACCGAGATTAATAACCTTTTACTAACCGGTCGTCCTGAAAACATTAACTCATCCTTTATTATTAATATACTGACAGTATATCTATTTTATCATCGAAATAAATATAGCACTTATTATTCAGGATACAACTTTGTTATTAATTAGAATATATATATTTTATAAAGGTTTAGAGTGGATGTAATATAAAAAGTTGATTTTACTCACCAAGTTAAGACGAACATGTATATAAATATAATAATTTTTATGTTCTTTGCTACTTTATAGCGAACAACAAAAGTATTAGCTAAAGGTGCTGGTTTTTATATTAATCGATTTTTTAGTAGATATTAGGTGCTCAAAAAACAACGGATAGCTTTTAGTTTTTGCTCATGACTTTACTTTGGTAAGTTTAAATCAAGTAAAATTCAATTAATATTATGATGTTTTTTTAAATAAAATTAGCGACTTAGATACGAGTGAGCAAGAGGTAATCTTTACCTACTTTTACAATTCATCCGAAACAAAACAAACTCTTAATATTTTATAATATAGAAATTAAAACATTATAAGTTTATATTGTTCTATATTTACTAGCATGAAAGAAATGTGATTACTTAAAATGTAATTACCTTATGACATGTTTGCCGTGTAGGTCGAAAAAATACACGCTGCTATGCACTGCACAGTGAAAACTTAAAAAAAACAAGGTAACGGAGATAACTATGGCTCACCGAGTATCTAAATTACTTGCGGCAACAGGCGCAGTATTAACATGTATTTCTATTCCTTCGTATGCCGCTGTTAATGGGCTGACAGAACAAGATGAATTTAATATAAAACTTAGATCAATTTATTTTGACCGTGACTACGATAACGACGCAAGTGACGATTCAACTTTTGCTCAAGGTATAGAGCTCAATTACACATCGGGTTATATAAACGATTTAGTGAGTGTGGGTGTATCGACTTACACCGTGATGGATATTAATTCTACGGGTTCAGCCGCAGGTAATATTTTACCAGCGGGTAATGAGAGCGGTGGAGTTGACGATAGCTTTTCTAAATTTGGGCAATATTTTTTAGATTTTAAATTGGGCAACAACGGTCACGTTAAAGTGGGCGGGCAAAAAACCAAAAGTATGTTGCTTAAAAGCTCTGGGAGTCGGGCTATTCCTAATACTTTTAGAGGCGTTTTTGGCGATTACAAAATTGGTAACACTAAATTATACGGTTACGTTTACGATAAATGGAGCCGTCGACACGATGATAGATGGGAAGACTTTTCTACCGATCAATCGGCAACTGGTGCTATTAGCGTAATTTGGGGCGTAGGTGCTACGCATAAAAAAGACAATCTAATATTAGAGGCTGAATATTTAAATTCGCACAATTATTTAAGTAAAATCGGGTTAAAAATCAGTTACGACATTAAACTTGAGCAAAGTAAGTTAACCCTTTCAACTGGCATATTTACCTCACAAGATGATGGTGATTTATTTGTAACAGGCGCAGAGGGCGGCGATTTAGATGATGAAGATGCAACTGGCGCTTTAACAGGTTTAACTAAAAGTGAAAACGATGGATTTGCCTATTACTTAGATGCTGATTGGAAAAAAGATATTTGGAGTGTAGGTGCGGCATTTACTAAGGTAAGTGATGCTTGGATTGAAGATAACTTTAGTGGCGATCATGGTACAAACCCATTTCCAACTCGCTCATTGATTGGTGCCGATTTAACAAATCAAAACGAGGCAACGTGGCAGGCACGTTTTGGTATTGATTTAAAAGCAGTATCGCCAGGTTTAACAACAAAGTTTTACTACACAAGCGGTAGCGATGCTGAAAACTCTGCGCTGGGTAAGTTAGCTGGCACAGCTGACGAAAAATATTGGGCTGTAGATACCCGCTATAAAGTTGAGAAAATAAAAGGCTTAAGTTTGCGCTGGTTATTTGTAGATTATACAACCGAAAAGTTAGGCAGTGTTGATGGTGTTAAAGGCGACAGAGCCGACCACCGAGTTTATGTAGATTACACTATTAAATTTTAAAATGACGTTTAATAAGCCAATGCAAATTATACATTGGTTTTATTTCCTTTTTTAATTACCTCTATGATAAAACTAACAAATAAATAATAAAAATAAAGCTAATATATGTTTTCTCTTCAACAGTGGCAATCACAGGGTCAATTTACTCAAATTAGTGGCCATCAAATTTTTACTAAAACAGCTGGCGATATAACTAAGCCTGCGCTGCTTTTGATACATGGCTTTCCAAGTGCTAGCTGGGATTGGGAAGGTATGTGGCAAACGCTTAGTGAACATTATTTTGTAATTACGCTCGATATGCTAGGTTTTGGTTTGTCAGATAAACCAATAAACGCTACTTATAAAATTACCGAACAAGCCGACTTATATACTCAATTTTTAAAAACGTTAAATATTAATGACGTACATATTTTAGCTCATGACTATGGCGATACAGTGGCTCAAGAGTTATTAGCAAGGCAAGTACATAATCAAAGTGCCATAACGATCAATAGTGTTTGCTTTTTAAATGGTGGACTGTTTCCAGAAGTGCACAAACCATTATTTATACAAAAGCTTTTACTTTCAAAGCTAGGTTGGATAGTGCCAAAATTAATGAATAAACAAAAATTTGGCAATAATCTACTTACTATTTTTGGTAAGAGTACACCGCCTTCAAAACAAGTGGTAGACACACTTTGGGAGCTGCTAATTTATAAAGATGGCTTAGCCGTAATGCCCAAACTCATTAGTTATATAAAGCAGAGGCAGCAAAACCGAGAACGCTGGGTTGGTGCCATCATAAATAGCAATATACCACTTACGTTTATAGCAGGCGCAGAAGACCCCATCTCTGGTAAGTACATGATTGAGCATTATAAAAAGCTTATTCCCAATGCGCGCGTACAAGAGTTTGTAGAGCTTGGGCATTATCCGCAAGTAGAAAATCCAGATGCAATTACGCAGGCTTATTTGAATTTTAGATATTGCAAATGAAAACGCGGCTACTAAATTAAGTGCCGCGTTTATAAATTTTAGAACTCTGAGTATTTGGTCTCTGAGCCTTAATATTTTTGCTTTGGCGCTTTTAATTGTTTTTCAAACTCATCTGAAAACAATATCGTGCCATCATCTTCCTCTGTAGGGAAGGCAGCAATAAGTAAGTCATCTTCCTCAAGACCCGGTGTCCAGCGACTAAACCAGTCAGCAAGTGGGATTGCTTTAGCGCTGCAGCCAGCCCATTCGCCAGTTGCCCATGCTTCTGCAAATTCACGAGTTGGCCAAACTGGCACACAGTCGTCATCTTCGTTGGCAAGCATAACGCAGCCATCATCATCGTTTAAAATCCATACTTGCTTGAACTGTTGTACGGTTTCGAACATATAAGCTAGGCGTTTTTTTGCTCCAAGTCCTAAAATTACTGCGTGTTCTTCGCTTAAATTTGGCGTTGTCATAATTAGCTCACTCTTAATTACTATTGATATTAATATATCTAAATTATATGCACACAAGTATATCGAGTTATATGACAGAGTGTTGAAAAGTTGCTATTTAATTTCAGCAATGCAGATCTAATTTGTAGATTGATCAGTATAATCTCTCACTAATTTGAGCGATCATTCAAAATAAGCTTGAATGTTTGTAAAAAGACCACATTGTAGTAAGCATATACTTAATGAAGGATTTAAAAATGACTACTGATCTACTTGCTCCGTTTAAACTAAATAACACGATTGAGCTTAAAAACCGCGTACTTATGGCGCCACTAACACGATGCATGGCTGATGATAACTTAGTGCCAACACAAGATATGGTTGAATATTATGCTCGCCGTGCCGAAACCGGTTTAATTATTAGCGAAGCAACTATTATTCGTCCAGACGGACAAGGTTACCCAAATACTCCGGGTTTATTTACCAGCGAGCAAATTCAAGGTTGGAAAAAAGTAACTGACGCTGTGCACGCTAATGGCGGCAAAATGTTTGCACAACTTTGGCATGTTGGCCGTGTTGCACACCCTCACTTTTTTGATGGCGATGTACTTGCTCCATCGGCAATTGGCGTTGAAGGTTCTGTCCCTCGTATGCGTGAGCTTACATACATAACACCAAAAGCAGCCACTACTGATAATATTAAAAGTCTAGTTGCTGATTTCGCAAAAGCTGCTGAAAACGCAATTGAAGCGGGTTTTGATGGGGTAGAGATTCACGGTGCTAACGGTTATTTAGTTGACCAATTTTTACATTACGCTGCAAATACACGCAGCGACGAGTACGGGCAAACGCCTGAAAATATGTCGCGTTTTGCACTAGAAGTAACCGATGCGGTTATTGCAGCTGTAGGCAGTGATCGTACTGCACTTAGATTAACACCGGGTGCTTACTTTAATATGAGCGAAGATAGCCGCGATAAAGCGGTATTTGATTACTTATTAACAGAACTTGAAAGCAGAGAATTAGCGTACTTACACGGCGGTATTTTTGACGACAGCATGCGCTTTGACTCGCTTGAAGGCAAAAGCATCTCTGAATTTTTACGTGCAGGCTACAAAGGTACATTAGTAGGCGTAGGTAGTTATAGTTTTGAGTCAGCAAAAGAGGCTATTAACGATGCTAAGTTTGACTTAATCGCTATTGGTCGCCCACTTATTGCAAACCCAGATTACATTAGCAAAATTGCAAACGGTGAAGAGTTAGTACCATACAGCGATGAAATGCTAGCTGAATTGAAATAAATTACTATTTGTAATAAGTTCTAGAAAATAATTAAGACACCCAAAGTTAAACCTTTGGGTGTCTTTTTTTGTACATATTCCCGCCATAAATCTTCCATATTTGTTTAATTTTTATGTAAATAAAGTTCATCCTCGTTGTCATATTTAAAATTCATACTGTCCGCGTTTTCATATTTCATAATTAAAATCAAACGGGACAACAATGTACGCTTTAAAAAACAAATCGCTTTTGAGCATGGCAATTGCCATGGCGGTATCAACATCTACTTATGCTAACGACAACACCATAGAAGAAGTAACCGTGGTTGCTAAACCAACCAGCTACGCTAACAATGTTATTGAGCCTGCAATGCTTGAGCAACAAAGTTCGGTATCGAGCATATTATCGGTTATTGATAACTTACCAGGTATTAGCATAAATGAAGGTGATGCATTTGGTGGCGACGATTGGTCTACTACAATCACCATGCGTGGTTTTAGTATTGATGGGAACCAACAACAATTAGGTATGACCGTTGATGGCATTCCCAATGGTGGCTCTAATTATGGCGGTGGTGCTAAAGCTAACCGTTACCTAGATAGCGAAAACCTGGCAACGGTTGAAGTTGGTCAAGGTACGTCTGATATTAAGTCGGCTTCACTTGAAGCACTAGGCGGGACATTTAACTTTGTAAGTAAAGACCCAAGCCTTGAAAAAGGCACTACCTTTGCTTATACCTCAGGCAGTCACGATGCCACGCGTTATTACTTTAGACACGAAACAGGCACTGTTTTTGATAACACACAAGCGTACGTAAGTTACTCGCAAACAGATACAAGCCGCTGGATTGGTTCTGGCAGTAATGGGGGTAAAGACAACCAACACGCTGAGCTTAAGTTTGTATCTAATTTTAACGACTTAACACTTACTGGTCGTTTATCTTACGATGATGTAAGCGAGACAAACTATAACAGCGTAAGCCTTGAGCAGTTTGAACAAACACCCGATTGGGATCAGCTAACATGGAATTGGACGGGAGTTCCGCACTTTGACCAAATGTTTGCAGAAGGTTGGGGGACGCTTCGTGAAAATACCTTAGGCTATTTAAAATTTGAATATGCGATTTCGCCAACTTCATTATTAACCGTCAGCCCTTATTACCATAAAAATTCAGGTCGTGGCGATTGGATCCCACCTTACTTAACAACGCCCGTTGATGAAAATGGCGACCCAACAACCGAGGGCGGTACTAATGCAGGCTCTTATGGTTTTGCTGATAGTGAAGGCAATCCGCTTGCACCAAATGCCGATTGTACGCAAAGTTTGAGCTGGCCATGGGAGTCGGGTCCTGGTTTAAATCCTGCGTGTTACGATGCAACAGCAACGCCGGTTATGTCTTACCGCCATACGCATTACAACAAAGATCGCTTAGGTGTAACGGCAAATTACCAAGCTACATTTGGTGATCACGATATAGAAGCGGGCTTTTGGTATGAGCAAAGCGAGCGTGACGAGTCGCGTGATTGGCACAAAGTAATTGATGCGCGTATTTATCATCACTTTGATAGCACGCCTTACTGGACACAATACAAAAACACTTTTGATACCGATACATTCAAATGGTACCTACAAGACTCGATTAATTTTGGTGACTTAACATTAAATATTGGTGCAAAACAGTATTTAGTTGAATTACAAAAGTACGACCACTTTGCTA
The DNA here is from genome assembly GCF_002836695.1 of Pseudoalteromonas sp. 78C3. NCBI lineage: Bacteria > Pseudomonadati > Pseudomonadota > Gammaproteobacteria > Alteromonadales > Pseudoalteromonadaceae > Pseudoalteromonas > Pseudoalteromonas sp. 78C3. Next base: position 18,833 of record NZ_PJAV01000129.1, on the reverse strand, counting down.
ACGAAAGATCAGATAAAGTAGATAGCGACTCAGACGTGTTATTTAGCGGGGGTGTATTGTATCAGCTAAATAACAGCACAGAATTATTTGCCAGTTACAGCGAGAATTTTTCCGCAATAAAAGACGGTGTGCTTGAGCGAGATAGCTCAACACTTACAAACATAGAGCCAGAAACTGCCGACAATATCGACTTTGGTGTACGTTACCAAGCCGACAGATTAACCCTTACAGCAACGGCTTACAGTGTTAAGTTTGATAACCGCATTACCTTTATTGCGCCTGGTAGTGGCACAGACGGCATTGATTATACGATTGGTACAAATGGCTCGTACGTAAATGTAGGAGGTATTGACTCAAGTGGGCTTGAGCTTGCAGCAAGCTATATGTTAACACCAAGCTGGAGCGTCTACTCGTCGTATACTAATAGCAGTTCTGAGTATTCATCCGATGATCCAAATGCATACGATTCACAAGGCGTAATATTAAAAGATGAAAGTGGTAATGAGGTAGTACCAAGCTTTAGAAAAGGCGACAGCATAATAGATTCATCAGAGGATTTATTTGTGGTATCTACCGATTACTTTAGCGATGGCTTTCGTGTTGGTTTATCGGCTAAATACACCGGCGAGCGTTTAGGTGCATGGCAAGACGAAGACACGCGCGCCCGCAATAAAGTAGACGGCTACACCGTACTTGATTTTAATGCAGGTTATTCAACTGACGTAGATGCCGGCCCGTTTAAAGCCATTGACGTATCGTTTGTTGTTTATAACGTTACCGACAAAAGCTACTTAGCAGGTGGTACTGGTAACGGCGCTACTTATTACATTGGTGCGCCTCGCACCGCAGCAGTGACATTTACCGCTGACTTTTAATTAGGTTTTAGTAATTGAATTAAAATATAGCCCATCATTGATGGGCTTTATTATATGAAAGGGCGCAAAAACGCGATGAAAACAATTATAAAAGTAACACTATTTAGCTTAAGTGTATTAGCGAGTAACTTTGCAACAGCAGCGCAAAATGTAGTGCTGGTAACGCTTGATGGAGTACGCTGGCAAGAAGTATTTAACGGGGCTGATAATAGCTTAATTAATAATACTGATTTTGTTGAAAAGCCTGAGCATTTAAAGACCCAGTTTTGGGCAAAAACAGCAAATGAGCGCCAGCAATTACTAATGCCTTTTTTAACGCAAGTAGTGGCTAAAAAAAGGATTATAATTGGCGATAGGACTAACGGCTCTACTATGTCGGTAAGTAACCCGTGGTATTTTTCATACCCTGGTTATAACGAAATACTCACCGGTGAAGTTGACGAAAATATAAATAGTAACAACAAAGTGCTCAACCCAAATAAAACTATTTTAGAGCGTTTAGATAAGTTACCTGAGTTTAAAGATAGCACTGCCTTATTTGGCAGTTGGGATGTATTCCCATACATTGTAAATACTAAGCGCAGTAACGTGTATGTAAATGCAGGCTTTATGTCAATTGAAGAGAATTTATTCACTGATGCGCCACTCTTAAATGCGCTACAAAATGAAATTCCCAGTCCTTGGTATAACGTACGACTAGACAGTTTTACATATCGCTTTGCTAAAGCGTATATGTTGGCTAAAAAGCCTAAGTTGTTAGTAATAAGTTTAGGCGAAACCGATGACTTTGCGCATGATGGACATTACGATCAATACCTTAAATCGGCAAGGCAAAGTGACGCCTTTATAAAAGACTTATGGGCAACCATTCAAACTACAGCGGGTTATAAAAATAACACCACACTAATTATTACTACTGATCACGGCCGTGGCAATAATGCCAATGATTGGCAACATCACAGCTCTAAACGTGCACTTGCTGAACTAGAGTTAGGTGAAAATACCTACCCAGAAGGAATTGTCGGCTCTGAACATATTTGGCTTGCAGCCATTGGCCCCGCAATAAAAGGACGTGGCTTAATTAAAACTGAAAATGAGCTTAAACAAGTGCAAATAGCGGCTACCGTTTTAAAGGCTCTTGGGCAGAACCCAAATGAAATAAATTCAAATATGGCGCCTGCTATTAGCGAAATTTTAAAATGAAGAACCTATTTAAACCATTGACCCTATCTGCCTTGGCGCTGAGTTTGGTTATTAGCGCAAGTGTTACTGCCGCGCCATCTAAAATCCTATTTGGTTCGTGTGGGCATCAAGATAAAAACATACCTATATTTAATGCAATTAACAAAGAGCAGGGGGATTTGTTTATATTTTTGGGTGACAATATTTATGGCGATACCAACGATATGGATGTACTTGCCGAAAAATACCAACGTTTAGGGGCAAAGGCTGGTTTTAAAACGTTAAAAGCGCAAACGCCTATCATTGCTATGTGGGATGACCACGATTATGGCCAAAACGATGCTGGTAAAGAGTATCCGCATAAAGAGCAATCACGCCAAATTATGCTTAATTTTTGGGATGAACCTGTAAACTCAGCGCGTCGCACTCGTCCTGATGGAATTTATACCTCGTACATGTATGGTGAAAATGAGCAAACCATACAAGTAATAATGCCTGATTTACGTTGGAACCGTGATGCGCTAAACCATGTAGGTGAGCTTGAATACTACACTAAGCGTAAGTTAAATAACCAAGGCCCGTATAGTCCAAGTCATGTTAAAGGCGCATCAATGCTAGGTGAAGCCCAGTGGCAATGGCTTGAACAAGAGCTTAAAAAGCCTGCTGCAATAAAATTGATTGCCTCAAGCTTACAGCTTTTACCCGATTTTACAGGTTGGGAGTCATGGGCAAACTTTCCTGAAGATAGAAACCGTTTATTTACATTGATTAAAAAGCATAAAGTAAATGGGGTAGTGATCATCAGCGGCGATACGCACTGGGGTGAAATATCAAAGTATCAGCAAAACCTTGATTACCCATTAATTGAGATGACCAGCTCTGGCTTAACTGAAAAATGGAAAGACGTGAGTCCTAACAAACACCGAGTAGGGGATTTTACTCATAACGTAAATTATGGTGATTTAAGCATAGACTGGCAGCAAATTGATCCCACTATTTCACTTAAATTAAAAGGCATTGATGGCGAAGTAATAATGCAAAGTGACTTTAGTTTATCAAGTATTAGCCCTTATAAATAAACTCACTACTACGCACAGTATATAAAATAGATGCTGTGCGTATAAAATCTGTAAGTTAGTTCTTAACTCTCTGATTTATTAGAGCCAATTACCCGTTTGCGCTACCCCTAATATTGAAAATATCTTACACTGGTTTTATCTCAAGCAAGGTCAGTGCTATATGCTAAATATTATTCAATCAAACCGGATGGAAGCCCTGCAAGCGCAGTTCCACCAGCTGTTAAAAGTAAACCCATTGCAAAGCCCGTTCGACAAAGAAGTGGTGCTAGTGCAATCGCCGGGTATGTCGCAGTGGTTAAAAATAGGTTTGAGCGAAAACTTAGGGGTCGCAGCGCAGGTGGATTTTCCGCTGCCATCGAGCTTTATTTGGCAGTTGTACCAGCAATTGCTGCCAAATGTCCCTAAAGAGTCGGCATTTAATAAGCCGAACCTTGCTTGGAAACTGTTTGCAATTTTACCAAACTGTATTGACGAGCCATTATATTTACCGCTAAAAACTTATTTAGAGGGCGATATTGACGGGCAAAAAACCTTTGCGCTGTGCGAAAAAATAGCCGATGTGTACGACCAATATTTAATGTACCGACCGCACTGGATAGCCACATGGGATAGCGGCAAAGATGAGCTTGATGATGTAGATGTAGCCATTGCCCCATGGCAACCTGACTTATGGCGACGCATTGTAAAACTAAGCCAAGAACTTGGGCAAAGCCAATTTCATCGCGCTAATATGCAAGGGCAGTTACTAGCAGCACTTGAGACTATGGACAATAGCTTACTGCCACAACGCATTAGTTTATTTGGTATATCGGCGATTGCCAGTTCCCAGCTAGACGTATTTGAAGCGCTGAGTAAAAAAACCGAGGTTATATTATTCTTTTTTAACCCGAGTGAGCATTACTGGGGCGATATTATAGATGAAAAAACAGCGGCTAAAATAAGCGCTAAATACGCTAAAATGCCGCTGGTGGAAGCGCAGCAAAAAAAACAAACCAACCCAGATGAAGAATACTACTTTATAGGTAATCCGTTGTTATCGTCGTGGGGTAAATTAGGTCGCGACTATTTTGAGCAACTCGTACAGTTAGATGCCCGTTGGATTGATGGTTTTATTGATGTGTTTGACGACACCTTACTAGGGCAAGTACAAAGCGAGATTTATCAGCTTGCGTTTAAAGGTGAATCGCTGACCGATAACAAAGAGTGGTTTATAAACGACGAAGGTAAATTACCAATCAGCGCAACCGACACCAGCATTACGCTCAGCGATTGCCATACACCGCTCAGAGAAGTTGAGCGCTTGCACGACTACTTACTTAACTTATTTAATCAAAACCCAGCGCTTACCCCCAAAGACATAATTGTCATGATGCCCGATGTAGGCACTTACAGCCCTTATATTGAAGCTGTATTTGGCGGGGCACAAGGCAGCCGCTTTATTCCTTACGCATTGGCCGATTTAGCCATAGAGCAAGAAAAGCCTGTCCTTAGCTCATTTGCGAGTTTAGCTAACTTACCGTTTTCGCGCTTTGGTGTGTCGGATATTCTCGATTTATTACAAGTTACGCAAATAGCCGAAAAATTTGGGCTTGAAGCGCACGAATACGAGCAAATTCAATACTGGCTTGAACGTGTTGGGGTTAAATGGGGTATAAACGCAGCGCATAAAAGCAGCTTTGATTTACCCGCTATCGATTTAAATACCTGGCAACACGGGCTCAACCGTTTATTGCTTGGCATTGCCATGCGCGACGAGCAATGCCCGTTTAACGGTATTTACAGCGCTGACGAAGTAGAAGGTATGGCGCTTGATACACTCAATAAGCTCGTGCACTTTATTGATGTACTGCAAAGCTTTAAAGAGCAGTTAACGCCCGATGATACGCTCACCAATAAAGCGCATATTTTAAGCGAGCTGTTAAACGCCATATACGAAAGTGAAAGCGATGACAGCTGGGATTTATTAGTACTTCAAAACGTGCTCGAAGAGTTACAAAAACACCACGAAAACGGCGATTACAGCAAGGCGGTTTCGCAGCGTATTGTTAGTTACTTAGTTAAACAAGGCATTCAAGAAAAAGGCGTAGGGCAGCGATTCTTAGTTGGGCAAGTCAATTTTTGTACGCTTATGCCCATGCGCGCCGTGCCATTTAAAGTGGTATGCATGCTGGGTTTAAACGATGCTGACTACCCACGTAACGTACAGCCCATTGGTTTTGACTTAGTGCCTTATTCTAAAAAGCAAAAAGGTGACCGATCACGTAAATTAGATGACCGCTACTTATTTTTAGAAGCGCTACTGAGTGCCCGCGACAACTTATACATGAGTTACATTGGTCGCTCGTGTTTTGATAACCAACCGCGCATGCCATCAACGCTTGTAAGTGAGCTGTTAGAATATATTGGCCGTAGTTTTGTATTAAACGAAAAGAGTGAAAAAACGCTGCCCGCATGTCTAATCAATCAGCAGCATTTACAGCCCTTTAATAGCCATTATTATTTAGCCGATGAGCAAGCTAATACTGTGCTGAGTAACCACAGTTACAACCCAATTTGGCTGCCAAGTGAGTCAATTAAACCAGAGCCAGTTATTGCACTTGATGTGACTGTGCCAGAGCAGCTAGATCTCGATGTGTTTATTAGAAGTGTGTGCAGCGCACAAGAGAGCTTTTATCAGCAAACATTAGGTTTACGCCTGCCACAATTTAACGAAGTAGCAAAAGACGAAGAACCATTTAGCCTAGATGCACTGCGCCGTTATTTTTACCTTGATGAAATACTTAAAGCCAATATAAACGAGCAACCACTGAGTACCGAGCAAATACTGCAGCGGGGTGAGTTACCTCAAGCCAATGTAGGCAGCCTCATATTTGAAAGTATGGAGCACCGAGTTGACGCGCTTGCAGGGCAAGTAAAAGAGCACATTAAAGGCGGGAAAAGTGAGCCGATAGAAGTTTTGCTTACCATTGAAGGCACCAAAATAGAGGGCTGGCTAAATCATGTTTATTTGCAAAAACAAGTGTTTTATCGCAGCGCCAGTATTAAAGCGAAAGATTTAATTAAAGGCTTTATTTATCACCTTGCAGCGCAAAGTATGGATCAACAAGTAGAAACATTGTTACTTGGGCTTGATAAGCAAATTACCTTTGCGCCCATAAGCAAAGCCGATGCCGATGCACTATTAGCCGATTGGTTTGAGTTATACAAAGCGCTGCGCGCAGAGCCTGTGCCGTTTTTTCCGGTAAGTGGTTATGAGTACGTTAAAAGCGGCGGCGATATAACAAAAGCAATGAGCAAATTTAGCCCGCAATACATAGGGCGAGGCGAGGGCGAAAATCCGTATATTCGCTTAACGGTGCAATCGCTAAACGATTGCCAAGACGAATTTATAAAATGGAGTGATAAATTGCTCACGCCTTTATTTGAACACGCAAAGGAGAGTGACCATGCAAGCGCTTAATCCTCTTACTATGCCGCTCATTGGTCAAAGTTTAATAGAAGCCAGTGCGGGTACTGGTAAAACTTATACAATTACGGGACTGTATTTACGCTACTTACTAGGTATGCAAATAGAAGGTGAGTTAAATACGCCGCTCAGTGTTGAGCAAATTTTGGTAGTAACCTTTACCGACGCTGCCACCCAAGAAATTAAAGACCGCGTGCGCAGCCGAATTATTGCTGCACGCGACGCACTGCTTGGGCAAAACCCAAACGACGAACTCATTGAAGGCGTAATTGCCAAAATTGACGATAAACACCGCGCGTTTGATTTACTCGATGCAGCTGCTAAATCAATGGACGAAGCCGCTATTTTTACTATTCATGGCTTTTGTCAGCGGATGCTAAAACAACATGCGTTTGAGTCGGGAGTGGCGTTTAATCTCGAATTTATTTTAGATGAGCGCGACATATTACTCGAAACCATTAAAGATTTTTGGCGTGCGTTTGTATACCCACTTAACAAAGAGCGCACCGATGCTATTTTAGATGTATTTGCCGCACCAGAGGCTTTATTCGCTCAAGTGGCGAGTATTTTAAACAAAGCCAATGCGCACATTACACCACAAATAAATTTAGATGATGTATGGAAGGCGCGTGACGAGTACATAACCCGTGTGCCTGCATTTAAAAAAGCGGTGTTAGAGCAAGAGTTTATAGGTGCTATTAAAAGCTCGGGTTTGAGCGGGTCTAAAACGTCAGCACGAAAAGGCAGCCTTGGTGCGCTTGAAGCATTTTGTTTAGGCGGCGATTTGTTTTTTGAATTTGGCACTAACAAGTATTCGTTTGAAGTGTGGAGTACAGAAAACTTAAGCGATGTGAGCAATTATAAAAAGAATCAGCCATTATTTGTGCATCCATTACTGAGTCAGTTTGACGAGCTTGCCGCCCTTAATAACACCATAAACCAAGGGCTTAAAATAGCAGTTATACAACATGCAGCACGCTGGGTAAAAGCCGCAATAGTTAAGCGCAAGCAAGAGCAAAGCGTGATCACCCCAGATGACTTATTGACCAATTTACACAGTGCGCTTAATAACGAGCAAGGCGACGTACTAGCGCAAAAAATTGCGCAGTTGTTTCCGGTTGCCATGATTGATGAGTTCCAGGATACCGATCCGATTCAGTACGGTATTTTTAGTAAAATTTATGGGCAACAAAATACTACGCTTGCCATGATAGGCGACCCTAAACAGGCTATTTATGGCTTTAGGGGCGCAGATATTTTTACGTACATTGGCGCAAAAGAAGCTGTACAGATTGATCAGCAATTTACGCTGGGGACTAACTTTCGCTCAAGCACCGATATAGTAAATAGCGTTAATAGTTTATTTGGCAAACACGCTAACAGCTTTATTTATAACGACGCCATACCGTTTAACGCAGTAGCTGCCAAAGGTAAAAAAGCGGATGACTCTTTTTTAATTGATGGCAAACCCGCTACCGCATTCGAATTTAATGTATTTGTGGATGAAGCCGCCGATGAAAAAAACAAACCAACTAACAAAGGTGTAGGGCAAGCGCATTTAGCCACTCACTTTGCTAATAAAATAGTGACCCTGCTTGAAAAAGCAAAACAAGGGGACGCGTGCATTGGCAGTAACCCTGTAAGCGCTGCCGATATTTGTATATTAGTACGTGACCGTGTTGAAGCGCAAATAATGAAAAAAGCGCTTAGCGAAGCCAAAATAGCTAGCGTGTATTTATCGCGAGAAAGCGTTTTTAGCCAAGAGCTTAGCCATCACCTACTTAACTTTTTAACAGCGCTGCATGGTCAATATAACGAGTCATTGCTGCGCGGTGTTTTAGCTGGTCCACTATTTTGTTTAAGTTATAACGAAATACATGCACTCGCCGATGATGAAAATAAATGGCAAGACTACTTAAACTTTTTTGCTCAACTTAGCCATATTTGGAACAAGCAAGGCGCTATGGCCATGCTTGAGCGCTTAATGGGCCATAACCAGCTTAGCGCTAAATGGCAAGGATTGGGATATAACGTTGAGCGTTGGCTGACTGACTTTAGGCATTTGGGCGAAATACTTCAGCAAAAACAAATAGAGCTTGAAGGCACGCTGCGTTTGCTGCGCTGGTTTGCACAAAAGGTAAGCCAACAAGACGGCGAAACAGTACAAGTACGCCTAGAAAGTGACGCCAACTTAGTTAAAATTGTCACTATGCATGCCTCAAAAGGGCTTGAATACCCTCTGGTATTTATGCCGTTTGCCAGTGGTTATCGCGAAACTAAAGAAGCGCTTTATCACAATAATGGCAAGCTAATTTACGATTTAAGTAAAGACGAAGATGCCCTGCAAAAAGCAGAGCAAGAGCGCCTAGCTGAAGATTTACGCCTGCTGTATGTAGCCCTTACTCGCGCTGTGCATTTTTGTGCGCTTGGTGTTTACAACATTGGGCAAGGGCAAAGTAGCCGCTTAGCTATGCAAAGTAGTGCACTAGGGCATGTGTTATTTGCAGGGCTTGAGCTTGCCAGTAGCCAAACATGGCGCACGCATTTAAGTGAGTTTTGCGACGCTAATAGCGCGATGAGCTATCAGCAATTTACCTCACAAACGTTATTAGAGCAGGGCACGCTTTGTTTTAGTAATGGCAAAATTGCGCAGCAAACATTAAGTGTTAATAGAGTAACGGCAAATATTGAGCGTAACTGGCGAGCAACCAGCTTTAGTGCGTTGAGCTTTAAAAAGCACAGCGACCAATTAGCCCCAGGGCGAAGTGATGAAGATCACGAAAAAGACGAGTTTGCAGTGCAAGAGGACGAACTACCATCACCTTATAGTTTTCCTAAAGGGCCAAAGCCCGGTAGCTGTTTACACGAAATATTTGAACAAATAGATTTTATTAGCCCAATAGTTCACCCAACTAATACCGAGCAAAACTTATCTGAGGTAGTTAAGCGCAGCCTTGAAAAATACCACATAGGTGAGCAATGGCGAGAAGTGGCTGAAAAGTGGGTGCTTGATGTTCTTGAGTGTCCTTTAGATGAGGGGCTTCTTTCATTGGGTGTGCTTACACCCAATGATTGCCTAGTCGAAATGGAATTTAATTTACCACTTGAGAGCTTAAGTGCACCCAAGCTAAACGAAATGCTGGTTAAACATTTTGGCTTTACGCAAAGTAAGCTTGAATTTTCGCACGTAAAGGGCTTGTTAAAAGGTTTTGTAGATTTAATATTTTGCTACCAAGGCAAGTATTATATTTTAGATTATAAGTCTAATTACTTAGGCAGTACGCCAGCTGATTACGAAGGCGATATGCTTGAGCAAGCAATGAGCAGTCATCAGTACCATTTACAGTATTTAATTTACACCGTAGCACTGCATCGTTTATTAAAACAACGTATAGCTGATTACTCAATAGAAACCCATTTAGGCGGCGTGTATTACACGTTTTTACGTGGGATGCCGGCAGGGCAAGGCGTGTACTTTAAAAAGCTAACTGTAGAGCAAGTAACTATTTTAGATGGCTTATTTAGCCAAGGAGCTATGCTATGAGCGATTTAAATGAGCAACCTGGCTTGTTTGACGATATAGACGAGACACTTAATAATGAAGCAGCAGAGCCTATTACCTCAAAAAATGTAGCACAAGATGCCCCATTAGAGGACATTGTGTTAAACAATACGATTACAGAGGTCCCGTTACTTGAGTATTTATTAGCGCAAAATCGACTACGTGTGGTTGATGTAAAGCTTGCCGAATTACTGTGTGCTAATGACATTGAGCAAACTCACAATGAACTGTTTTATATTATTTTATTGCTGTGCTTATCGCAGCAAAGCCAACATAGCTGCCTAACCTTAAATGAAGTTGATTGGAGTAATCCTTTTAACTTGCGCAAAAGTGACTTTAATAAACTCGATGGCAATGTACCCAGTACGCTAAGCCCGTTTAGTGATAATTTTAATGTGCGCACAGCGCTTAGTTATTTACAAAGCCATGAAAGCGTAGGCGAGAGTAAACCACTACAATTGTTTAACGAGCGACTTTATTTTGCGCGCCTTGCAGGTTATGAGCAAACACTCGCAGATAGATTATTAAGCATGAGCGAGCGAAAGCTCAATATTAATAATGAAATATTGGCAGAACTTTTAAATACCTATTTTCCTGCAGATTCTGCAATTGAAACTGATTGGCAAAAAGTGGCATGTGCGATTGCCGCCACCAAAGGCTTTAGCGTGATCACGGGTGGCCCTGGCACAGGTAAAACTACCACAGTGACTAAGTTACTGGCTATTTTGCAGTCGCTTTATAAAACCGCACCGCTTAGCATTAAGCTGGTGGCACCGACAGGTAAAGCCGCTGCACGTTTAAGTGAGTCTATTTTGGGCGCTAAAAATAAGCTCACAACGATTCCTGATGATATAAAAAAGCTAATCCCGCAAAGCGCTCAAACTATTCATCGCTTATTGGGCGTAAAACCGTTTACTAATAAATTTAGACATAACAAAAGCAATCCGCTGCATTTAGATGTACTAATTATTGATGAAGCCAGTATGGTCGATTTATCGCTGATGGCTAAATTAATAGAAGCATTGCCCGCGCACGCGCGATTAATACTCCTAGGTGATAAAGATCAGCTTGCCTCGGTAGATACCGGCAGTGTAATGAGCGATTTATGCCAAGGTTTAACACTTGGGCAAACGCCACGCTACTCGCAAGCACGTTGTGATGAGCTAAATAGCTTATGTTTTAATAATGAGCCTAAACTCGTATCGCAAAGCGTGAGTGAATTTAAACTCGCAGATTGCATTGCCTTTTTACAGCACAGTTATCGATTTGATGCACAAAGCGGCATTGGTCAACTCGCACTTGCGGTAAATACCAATAACACCGGTATTTTAAATTACGTAGAACAAGAAAGTGTTGAAGGGCGTTTTAACGATGTAATTTTAGATTACGACTTTGTAGCAAAACCGATTGAAAAGCTTGTTAAAAGTGCAGCCAGTCATTATGCAAAATACCTTAACTTAATTGCCCAAGGTGCAGATGTTGCACAGGTGCATACTGCTTTTGCTAGTTATCAGCTTTTAGCTGCGGTACGAGAGGGCGATTACGGCGTGCATAGCTTAAATCAGCGAATAGAGCGCGTATTGCAACAGCAAGGTTTAATTACCGTAAGCCCTAATACTCATCACTATACGGGTATGCCTATTATGGTGAGCCAAAACGATTACCAGCTTAAGTTATTTAACGGCGATATTGGTATTTTAATGCCCGATGAAAGTAATCAGCTCAAAGCCATATTTATTGACGAGCAAGGTAATCAACGAGCATTTTCGCCAGCACGACTCCCTGCACACGATAAAGTATATGTAATGACTATTCATAAATCACAAGGCTCAGAGTTTAGCTACACCGCTATGGTACTGCCACCGCTAAAACAAGCGCGCATGGGTATTAACAGGCAATTAGTGTATACGGGAATAACTCGTGCTAAAAACACCTTTGAGCTGGTAGCTGACAAAAAAGTACTGCAACTAGCAATGAATAAAAGCGTATCAAGAGCATCTGGTTTGTATGAAAGGTTACAATTTTAAGCTTAGTTTGTATTTTTGATTAATAATTTAGCTTCAAACTGCTTGTTATTTATCGCGTTATTATAAATATCTTCTATACTAAAATTAATTTTATATTGAATGTGTTAGTAAGGATATTAATGTTTTTTTCAAAAAATAAACAAAATGAAATAGCCTCTTTAAAAGCAGAACTCTATCCATTACAACAAGTGTGGGAAGGGCTTTACCGAGAGATGTTAGTACTGAACATTCTTTATGATGGCCGAATTTCGCACGCCAACGATAGATTTTTAGAAAACCTAGGCTACAGTGAAGACGATCTAACTAATAATTCTTTTGATGATTTTATTACAGATTCGTCTCGTCAATCTTCAGAATTTAAAAGCCTACAGCAAGCTATAAAAAAAGAAGGGCATTGGGGCGGTGCATTACAAGTTATGCGCAGCGATGGCAAAGCTGAATGGTTACGTTTAATAGTACATCCTGTAAAAGGGGAGCAAGATCAGTTGCTCTATTTTTCTATATTCGGGAGTGTGCTTACAAAAACAATTACGGCTTCTCGCGAGCAAAGCGACACTATTAAAGCGATATATCGCTCTATGGCGGTAATTGAATTTGATTTAGAGGGCCATGTGTTAAAAGCAAATGATCAGTTTTTAGCTGCAATGGGTTATCAAGAAAGTGAATTAATAGGAAAGCACCATCGCACATTTTGTGAGGCTTCAGAGTACAACTCCCAAGAATATCTGCAATTTTGGGCTAAATTAAGAGAAGGTAAGTTTATTGCTGAGCGCTTTAAGCGCGTAGATAAACATGGCAACATTGTTTGGCTAGAAGCGTCATATAACCCAATCTCAAATGACGCGAATGAGCTTTATAAAGTAATGAAGTTTGCAACTGTTATCACTGATCAAGTAAATCAAGAAATTGCGATATCACAAGCTGCCGAAATTGCTTATAGCACTTCAACCCAAACTGATAAAAAAGCAGAGCAAGGCGCGAGCGTTATACAAGATACAGTCGCAGTAATGACTGAGCTGGCTATTAACATGGAGCAAGCTGCAAATGAAATTTCAGCGCTTGATCAGCAGTCGCAACAAATATCGAGTATTGTACAAAGCATTAGTAGTATTGCTGAGCAAACAAATTTATTAGCATTAAATGCCGCAATTGAAGCGGCAAGAGCTGGCGAGCAGGGGCGAGGCTTTGCTGTGGTTGCAGACGAGGTCCGATTGCTTGCATCGCGTACCTCAAAAGCAACAGAAGAAATTGTAGAAGTTGTACAGCGCAACCAATCACAAACCCAAAATACGGTGGCTGTAATAGAAAAAGGTAAAGAGAAGGCAGAGCAAGGCTTGGCGTTATCTAAAGAATCTGGTGAAGTGATGCAAGAGATCCAACAAGGTGCACAAGAAGTTGTAAATGCGATTGGGCAATTTACCAGTGAACTTAAAGCTAACGGTTAGATTAGCTTCGTCCTTATTCTAAAGCGGGCACTTTCAATGGTATCCGCTTTAATCTTACTACCCTCAATATACCCCTTGAAACCCATCTAATAATTTCAAATATAACAACTATACCTCTATTAACTCATTAATCAGTATGAAATAAGTTTCTTCTCTTCTCTAAATGATAATAAGTTGTTGCATTTTTGTTCGTTGTTCCTAATACTAGAGTCTGTTGATCTTTCAAGGTTAAATTTGCAGCAGTCTGTTTGGTATTTAGGCAAGGCAGAGCCTATGTAGTGTGGTTGTTCCCCATAAATAGGCGATAACGTAGCATTAATGCCAAACAGACGCTGCCCAAAGGATACTTCCTAGAGGCTATTTACTCTTTGTTGCTCGGTTTTTACTTAGCCCACTAGGTTACAAATCTCGCGCCGTGATTAAATAGCCTCTAGTTTGAACAAATTTTAATCCGCAAAGAACAACAGACCCTAGTGAACACCTAAGCTGACAAGCTTATGTAAACCAACATGAATACCTTAAATGATAATAAAATATTAAGTACACAACATTAAGGAATTGTATGAACAACACAAAGCGTACACACAAATTAATTAAGCCAAGCCACCTAATTGGTGCGGGGTTAGCTATGTTAATGAGCTTTTCTGCAGCGAGTAAAGACTACAAAATTATATTAATTCATGGGTTACAAACTTCGCAAATAACAAATAAGTCGGGTAGTGATGTAATCAATGATGGTGAAACATATTGGCAATCGTACTGGAATAATCGTGCAGATGAGCGAATTGATTGGCCTGCTTATGAGCGTATTGAAGGTAAAATTGCTACCGATTGGGTGTGGCCAAAGCTAAAGCAAATTTCACGCTCTAATTTATGCAGTGATGGCTGTGTATTTGTAACACATTCAACAGGAGACTTAGTTGCACGCCATATTATTGATAATCAAGAAAACTGGTTAGAAAACGAAGGCTTAGAGCCGCTTAATATTGTTGCTACGTTTGATTTAGCAGGCGCGGGTGGTGGAAGTGAGCTGGCTGACGTAGCTGTTAGTGCTTTAACTGGCGCATCATGGAACTTTGCGGTCGATGCAGCACTCAAATGGTGGCTAGGAAGTGATGTAACCGAGGCCGTTGGTGTATTACACGATTTAAAAGTGAATAATGCACGTAAAATATCTCCATTTCCTGATGCACGTACACCTCGTTTACGCTTTGTTGCCGATGGAAATGCATATTTGGGTTTAACGGGTGGTTTTTTAAAAGGCAATGATGATTCGGTTGTTGCATCGCACTCTTCATGTGGTGCCAGTTCGGCTGGCTCGTTTGGAAGTTGTAGCAGCAGTATTGATACAAATGGCCATTTAAAATCGCAAGGTGATGCAGTAAGTAGCTTTATGCCAAACCATTATCCAATGATGATGAGTGACAGTTATAGCCATAACGAAATACATAACGCGCAGCGAAAAGGTAATGTAACAATAGCCATGAATAACGTAAATGTGGAAGGTGACAATGTAGGTTTTAATACGTTTGATAAAACTACAGGTAGTTGGTTTTGGAAAAAACAATATCGTTATATTAAGGATTCAAATAATTTAAGCGCATCAGCACTTATTTATAATGTGATTCCATAACATACAAGGCGTGTAGTTAAAAACTATACGCCTTATAAAAGATTGAAATATAAAAATGAAAAAATTTTATGCCGTTGCTTTAATTATTAGCACTATTTTATTCTCGCTATGGTTTACAGGTAAAAATGATGCTCATAAAGTTGTTGAGCCAATAACACCTCAGGTTAAACACAGTGCGAGCGTAGCTGATTTATCGCCTGTAAAAGTGATCCCTATAGACGTACCTACAGCAAAAAAAACACAATCAAAAAAACAAATCGCGTTTAATGAAGACTTAACAAAAGCAGCGCAGCAAGTGGTTATGCAATATGAAAGTGCACTTAAATTTCCTCCTTATTCTCAGCCATTGAGTCCATTAGATGAAGATCGATTAAAGCCAAATCAATTCTACCCGGTATCGAGCCCTATTGATGAAAGTGGCGATGCTTTAACGTTAAGTCTTAAACAATATCGTTTTGTATACCCAGAAGAAATAACAATAAAGATAAGCGCCCAAGGGCTTGGAAAAGTGGTCGTTGAGCTTGCAAATACTGATACAAAAGAAGTGTTAAATACCCATACAGGCAATGCGCGTGACGGTGAAGCAATTATTACATTTGAAGAGGATGAAGATTACCCTCGTAGCTTACAAGTGTTTGTAGAGGGTGATGTTGCGGGTAAAAAAGTTCCCGTAGTTGCGCAAATTCAATATATGCCGCCGAGTGCAACTTTAACAGGTTTTGAAACTGCTTATGCACAAAACGAAAACATGATTTTGCCAGCTAACATAGTGGTAGTAAAAAGTGGTTTGTATCGTGTTAGGGCTAATTTATACAGTGGCGATACACCACTTGCTCATTTAGTATCTAAAGAGCGGTTAACGAAGGGAAGCCAAACTCTTAATTTGAAAGCTCATTGGTCGGTGCTACCACAAGGCATTACAGATATGCGCTTAAGCGACTTTGTTATTGAGAGAATGTCGCCAAGCCCAGGTGAGCGAAATAGCTTTGGGAATAGTGAAATAAGTCACTTTGATATTAACGATTTTTCGTACGATAGCTTGCAGCAATTACCATATCAGGCTAATGCACAAGAAAAGTTAAGTTTGGAATTTTTACAAGGCTTAGCTGAGAGTTAAAAATAGAACGCAATGCTGAATTGGTAAATTTAAGGGGGTTGTACATAAATACAACCCCCTTAAATTTGTTAGCTTAGATTTATAGTAACTACACTTGGCGCTTCTTGTTCATCAAGCTCATTAGCAACAGGCACTTTAGGAATATCTGGTTTATCAAGGGCTATATCGCCACCATCAATTACTTCACCGGTTTGTAAGTTTTTAAAATCAAACAAGTCGGCGTCAGCTAAATGTGAAGGCACTATGTTTTGCATTGCCGTAAAAATGCTTTCAATACGACCTGGGTGCTCCGCATCCCATTTAGCGAGCATTGTTTTTGTATGTTTACGCTGTAAGTTTTCTTGCGAGCCACATAGGTTACACGGAATGATAGGGTAACCTTGTACAAATGCGTATTGGCTTATGTCGCTTTCTTTACAGTATGCAAGTGGGCGAATAACCATATGCTCGCCGTTATCACTCATTAATTTAGCCGGCATACTTTTTAGCTTTCCGCCGTAAAACATATTTAAAAACAATGTTTCAATCATGTCGTCACGGTGATGACCAAGGGCTATTTTAGTAGCGCCTAGTTCTTTTGCTGTGCGGTATAAAATACCACGACGTAAGCGTGAGCAAAGTGAACACGTTGTTTTACCTTCAGGGATAATATCGGTAACAATACTGTAAGTATCTTCTTCTACAATTTTGTATTCAACATTTAATTTATCAAGATACTGGGGTAAAACATGCTCAGGAAAATCAGGTTGTTTTTGATCAAGATTTACAACAACTAGGTCAAACTTTATAGGTGCTACACGTTTTAAATGTTGAAGCATTTCAAGCATTGTGTAGCTATCTTTGCCGCCAGAAAGGCATACCATTATACGGTCACCTTCTTCAATCATATTGAAGTCCATAACGGCTTGACCAGTTTGGCGACGTAAACGCTTTTGCAGCTTATTTAAGTTAAATTGAGCTTTAGCTTGATCTGAGTGTGACAATTACGCCCCCTAGTAAAACAATACAGCAAAGTTATTTGCTAAAAATAAAGGGGCGTATTATACCCAAACCACCTGAATATGCGAGTTTAGGATGTAATTAAAATTGATTTAAACGTGCCTTATTAACACGTAAAAATAACTCGCTTATAACTTGCACATAAAGCTTAAAATTAATCCTTTGCCATAGGGCTCACGTAACCATCGGGTTTGAGTGCCAGTACATCACAGTCTAGGCTATCAATTACATGCTCTGCTGTATTACCTACAAGAGCGGCACTTAAGCCCGTGCGGCCTACAGTACCAATAACAACTAATTCGCTATTTAACCGCTTCGCTACATCAGGGATTACATCCTCCGGCAGGCCTTCTTCAATAAAACATTGCTCTGGGTTTAAATTAAACTCTGCAGCAAGTGCATTGGTTGATTCATGATGATGCTTTTTAACTGATTCGTTATAAAGTCCTGGGTTAAACTCAGGAATTTCGATGGCAATATTAATAGGAGTTGCAGGGTAGGCATTAACTAAATTAAGTTTTGCGTTGGCAAGTTCACATAAATATTGTGCGTCTTTAATAACGCGTTTATTAAGTGCTACATGTTCTTCATTTTCACTAACCGCATTTACAGCAGCTAAAATATTACCGTTTGCTGGCCATGCCATTTCTTTTACAAATAATACCGGAGCGGGGCATTTGCGTACTAAGTGCCAATCGGTCGGGGTAAAAATAACTGATTTAAGTGCACCATGTTGATGTGTGCCTTTAATTACTAAATCGTACTTTTCATCAATTACAGTATCGATTATGGCTTCGTAAGGGCGGTTATGCCAAACCACTTGGGTTTCAATATTTATATCTTTGTAAGGGGAAACTAAATCGTTTAGCCATAGCTGGCGATCTTTTAGTACGGCATCGCGCATTGCTTCGCGTTCATCGCCAGATAGCATAGTCGTCATTTCGTAAGAGAAGTCGTAAACCGTCATAAAGGCGGTAATACTTGCGCCAGATTTTTTAGCTAAATCTATTGAACGTGCTAAACCGTGTTGATCATCTTTGGTGGGGTCAATAACCGCAATAATGCGTTTAATAGTGTTCATATGCTACTCCATTTACCTAACGGGTGTACATTTAGTGTAACGTAAATATAAAACAGTTAAAGGGGTAGCATATAAATTGTTGTTCTAAATCAAAAAATATTTTCGTTCCAAGTTTTAAATATACTTGATGTTTTTTTGCTCTTTTTTAATTTATAGCGATTTAATTGCGGTGCATGTTTGCCTTTTATAGATTTCCATTTCCTATTCATTGGTAGTACGTAAGTTGCATCGACTCAGTCTCACCTAAGGCCAAAATAGACTGAAGAAGCCTTAACTCATAAGGATATCTAAAATTTAGTAACTCAAAGGCTGTGAAATATACTGAAAAGTTACTTTAAACTAAAAAATTATACTTTTTAATTATTCT